>JANOKL010000080.1:0-20365 GCA_031419215.1 Luteolibacter sp.
CCACGCCGATGCCTGAGCCCGAGCCTGCTCCGGTGCCTCGTGGCGAATCCGAGCCAGAACCTGTAAAGCCGGAGCCCGTCCCTCCCACTGCCCCCGCCACTCTGGGAGATGCCGACATCGTCAAGATCATGCAGGAAAGCTATCGCAGCGGCCTGATCAAGGAATTCGTCGTCGATAAGGCCATCGGCTGGAAGGCCATCGGCGAAGAAAAGGTTGATGGGGAAAGTTACCTGACCGGGCTTGTGGACTACAGCGCGGAGACGATTTTCGGCGTGAAGAGTGTCCAGGCCAAGGCTCTGATCAAGGACGGCAAGGTCGTGAAGTGGATTTCACCGAAGAGCGGCATGGAGATCAAGTGAGGGCCAATGGCCCGCAAGAGCGCTTGCACACACGTTGGGATCTGCGACCCTGATCCATGTTCTTGGCAAAGTCTTTCGCCCTTCTGCTGCTTGCCACTCCTTGTCTCGCCGAGCTGCCGGGCGTCGTCTCGAAGCTGAACCTGCCCTACGCAGGGACCCGGGATCCGCACCAGATGCTGGATCTCTACCTCCCGGAAAAGCGTCCCGACAACAAGCCGCTCCCGCTTGTCATATTCATCCATGGAGGTGCGTGGCGGGAGGGAAACAAGCGTGATGGCGCGGGCCTCGTCGGCCAACTTGCCGCCTCCGGAAACTTTGCCGGAGCCAGCATCGCCTACCGCTTTTCCCAGGAGAAACCATGGCCAGCGCAGATTCATGATTGCAAGGCGGCGGTGCGCTTCCTCCGTGCGAACGCGAAGGAGTTCGGGCTCGATCCGGAGCGCTTCGCCGTTTCCGGCACGTCGGCCGGTGGCCATCTCGCGTTGCTCATCGGGCTGGATGGCGACACACGGACGCTCGAAGGAGAAGAAGGCAGCGCGCCGAAGGAAAGCAGCAAGGTCTCCTGCGTTCTGAATTGGTTCGGGCCTGTCGATTTCCTCACCATGGACTGGCCAGCCCGGCTCCGTAAGACCGCAAATGACAACCCGCTTGATGAACTGCTCGGAAAGCCGGCTGCCGCCAACCCCGATCTTGCCCGCACTGCGTCACCCTTCAGCTACATCACTGCGGGTGATCCACCAGTCTTCACCGCCCACGGTACCGCAGATCCGCTGGTGCCCTACAAGCAGGCGCTGAAGCTGGAGGAAGGACTGAAGAACGCCAAGGTCCCTGGCTACCTTACCGCCATGGAAGGTGCAGGGCACGGTTTCCAAAGCCAGGCGCTGAACCTGCGCGCGCTCACCTTCCTCAACCGCTATCTGCGTGATGTGCCCGGCGAGATCGCGACCACGCCACTCAGGAACGATTGAGGCCGTTCACCATCTTACCACCAGCGGCTGGATCGGAATGACCTTGCCATACCCGCGACAGGCGCTGCACGGAACCTTGCCGTCGCCCCTGCGATAGCCGGCGCCCTTGTCCGGCACCTTGCCGAAGCCGTTGCAGCCCTTGCAGACCACCGGCGGCTGGGCTCGCTCGATCTTGAAGGTTTCCCCGGCCAGCAGCCGCGAATAAAGTTCATCAACCGTCAGCTCCGCCCCCTTCGCGGCGATCTCCTTCTGCAGCGCAGCGAATCGAGGGTCTTCCTTTCCGATGTTCCGCACCTGGTAGTCTGCCATGGCCACTTGGACCTTTGCCATCGGCCTCTCGTCTTTCCCGTCCTGCGGTTTCTGATCCTTGTCGTCCTTGGCACTCAAAGGCAGCGCCAACAGGAGCAGGCTGAAGAGCAGTTTCATTGTAACCAAAGTATAAACCACCGCTGCATGAAGGATTCAATCCCGATGAGCATTGAATTACCGATCTTTGCGAGGAAGCAAACTGCACGCCCGACTGGATTGGCCTCCACACGGCCCAGCCAGAGTGCGTCCTCCGGACCGCTTTAGAGTGGCGTGAAAAGCACGCCCGACTGGATTGACCTCCGCACGGTCCATCCGAAATGCGCCCTCCGGACCGCTTGAGGGTGGCGTAAGCACGCCCGACTGGATTCGAACCAGTGACCGTCCGCTTAGAAGGCGGGTGCTCTATCCAACTGAGCTACGGGCGCGTTGCGGCTGGAGGCTGGCAAAGATCGCGGCACAAGTCAAAACCCGATGCCAAATCGTTCTCGCCGAGAGAACGCCGGCGGGATAGGTAGGTTCCGTGAACCCTCCCCCGATAGCCCCCTCTTACCAGATGATGCAGGACGCGGAGCACCTGAAGCTGCTCTCCATTTTCTACTATATTTCCGGCGCTCTATCCTGCCTCGGCTGTTTTCTGGGAATCTTTTACGCGGGCATGGGACTGATGATTCCCAAGATGGCAGCAAGTGCCCCACGCTCCCCGGGAGCTGCTCCTTTCCCTGAGGAATTCACCTGGATGTTCTTCCTCATCGGCATTGTCATCATCGTGATTTCACTCGCAATGGCTGTGGGCAGTTTCCTCACCGCCCGTTGGCTCAGCGCGCGGAAAAACAAGACCTTCTGCATGGTGGTCGCCGGGATCTCCTGTATCAACTTCCCGCTCGGGACCGCGCTCGGCGTCTTCACCTTCATCGTCCTTTCAAGGCCCAGCGTCACCCACCTTTTCGAAGAGCAGATCCCGCTGACCACGCCGCATGCGTGATTGTCCGGTGGCTCACTCTTTCACCCGTTTGCGCTTCTTCGGCGCGGCACCGGGCTCATCGCCGTCGCTGTCCCCCTTACCGCCCCAGAGCGGTTTGACGTTCTGTTGATTCCATGAGCTCCACTTCGCCTGCAATTCGGCCACTTTCTCTGGCTTCTCGGATGCCAGGTCTTTGGTTTCACCTGGATCGTTGACGAGGTTGTAGAGCTTGGCGGAAGTGATCGGTTGGCCTCCAGATCCAGTCTGGGTGTCGGCATTGCTGTCATAGCGCACCAGCTTGAAATCTCCGGCACGGATCGCCATTTGCTCACCGAAGCGCCAGTATAGGGCGTCATGAGCTGCGGCGGTCTTTCCGTCGGCGAGGTTGGGCAGCAGGCTTGTCCCATCCAGCTTCCACTCCGGCTTCACTTCCACGCCAGCCACCGCCAGGGCGGTGGCCGTGGCGTCCAACTGGATCACTGGCTGATCGAGCACGGCCGGCTTCACACGACCGGGCCACGAGATCAAAAAGGGCACACGAATTCCGCCTTCGAGCGTGGTCCGCTTGGAGCCCCGCAGCGGCAGGTTCGAGGAGCCATTGACCGTGACGCCGCGCATGGTCGGCCCGCCGTTGTCGCTGATGAAAACGACCAGCGTGTTTCCGTCGAGATGGCTGTCCACGAGCTTCTGGCGCACCTTGCTGATCGCCTCATCCATGGCCAGCATCATCGCGGCGTAGGCCTTGCGCTTCTTGTCGGCAATATTGGGAAATTTCGCCAGTCGCTCGTCGGTGGCCTCCATCGGGGTGTGGACCGCATTGAAAGCGAGATACAGGAACCATGGCTTGGCCTTGTGGCGCTCGATGAAATCCACCGCTTCCCGACCAAAGGCATCCGTCAGGTATTCCTTTTCCTCCACCTGCGTCTCGCCGCGCAGAATCCCCGTCGTATTGAAATAACTGTGCGCCCCGCCGAGGAAGCCGAAGAACTCGTCGAAGCCGCGCTTCTGCGGGTGCATTTCGGGTTCCGAGCCCAGATGCCACTTGCCCACGATCCCAGTCGCATAGCCTGCGGCCTTGAGCCGGCTGGCGATCGTGGTCTCGGTCACCGGCAGTCCCTGAGTGCCGCCACCCGGGTTGAACTCATGGCCGAAGCGCGTCTGGTAACGCCCGGTCAACAGGCCGGCACGAGTCGGTGAGCAATAGGGCCCAGACACGTAACCGTTGGTAAACCGCGCTCCGGATGCCGCCAGCGAGTCGAGGCTCGGCGTCGGGATCTCCTTGCATTGATGGAAGCCGACATCGCCGTAGCCCATGTCGTCACCGACGATGAACAGGATGTTCGGCTTCAGCGCATCGGCGGCCATCAACATGGAAACGGGAGCCAGCAGGGCGGTCAGCAGGAGCTTCATGATCGTTTGGGAAAATGGGTGACGGAGGACCATTTCACGTCCTTACGCCCAACTACCCGCCATGCTGCCGGATCTTGTCATCCTGCCCACTCCCCGATTGAGAAAATGATTCGAACCCCGTCAGCAGATCATCATCAGACGAGTCGGATCTCTCGGACCTGAGTCCGGGGCGCGATGCACACAAGGGGGGACCTGACTGCCCGGCCACTCCACGGCGATCCGCCAGAGGTTTCCGAGACCGAAGTCATAGGGTCGAGCCCCTGGCAGCGGCTCATAGTGCAGATCATAGCAGCAGTCGCTCAGAAATTCCGCGAAGGCCTCGTCATCCTCACCACCGTGCAGCGCCAGCAGTTCCGCGCGGGTCTCCGGAGCATCGACCTTCCGTCGCGCCTCCTCGTTGCGCAATCCCTCGCTGCAAGCTCCATGGTAAGTGCACAGCCAGGTGTCCGCCTCGACCGGTGCGCTGTCCGCATGGAAGGAAAAAACATCCGTCGCCACCGGACCGGGATCCTCATCGCGCGGGTAGCCCCGGATGCAGTTCAGCACCGGCTCCCGATCCTGCTCACGAAGCAGACGCAGATCCTCCAGGAGCACGTCCACCGCCCGCTTGCCCGCGCCGCTGACCGGCAAGGCCCGCAGTTGTTCCTCTTCCAGTGTCGTGATGCCCTCGCCCGCCTCCAACAGACTCACCACTTCGGAAAAGTCGCCCTCCAGATTTCGAGGCCAGCAAAGCGCATTCACTCCATCTTCAAAGCGGCCGGACACCAGCTCCTCGAAGCTGCTCACCACCCGCACCCGGGGATCATCGGAAGGAAAGAAGACTTCACTCATTTACAGGCCACAATCTAGGCCACCCGGTTCCGCCACCCCAAGGCATTTCCTTCTGAACTGTGGTGCCTCAGGGCTCCACGCGTTCGGTTTCGATCCTCTTCGAAAGCTCGCGCGCCGCCTTTTCCAACTGCCGCATCTGACGTGGGCTGAACTTTCTTGGCTTCATGTCCATGACACAGAGGCTGCCGATCGGCTGGCCATTCGGGGCATGCACCGGGACCCCGGCATAAAAACGGAAACCATGCTCGCGCAGCAGCGGATTTCCGAAAAACCGGCGGTCCTTCTGGATGTCGGCGATCACATAGGGCTCGTTGTCCGCCACCACGTGTCCGCACAACGAATGGCTGCGGGAGATTTCACGGGATTTCTCCAGTAACTCAGGCAATCCCGAGACGCCGAGAAATCGCTGTTTCGATGATTCCACCAAGGAAAAGAAGGCCATCGGCATCGCGAGTGACTTCGCCAGCTCATCCATTTCCTGATCGAGCATCGCCTCGTCTTCCTCCTTCGGCAGACCCAGCTCTCGGATCGCCTCCAGACGCTCGCCCTCATCCGTCGGCAGCAGCGGCTCCTTGAACTGGCCGATGCTGCGTGCGCTGTAGCCCTCGCAGAAGGCAAGCACCTCTGCCACCGTGATGACCACCGCCTCGATACCAGCCTCCTCAACTTCACCCTGCGACGGAACCGCCGCTTTGTCATAGCCCCAGAATCCCAGTAAAATTGTCTGGCTTGGCATGGCCTCGGAGACCTTTCTGGCGAGTGAGCGTGCGTGTTGAAAGGTGCTCGGATAGATCACGGAAATCAGGAGGATCTCCGGCGCTTCGGATTCATTCTGGAGAAGTTTCAACAGCCCCGGAGTATCCGCCCGCGAGGACGCGGCCCGAGTGCGAAAGCCACTCACTTGCAGGGCGGTTGCAAGGAATTGACCCGTTACCACGTCACGAGCGGCCCGGGCCGGCAGGCACCAGATCGTAATCGGATCCTGGTAGAACACCTCCTCTTCCGGCGAACCGTTCCGGAAGTTGACCTCCTGCACCACACCTTGGAGTTCGCGATGGATCGACTTGCGCTGCTCCAGCGTGACGGCACCCGTCTCGTTGTCCTTCTCCACCCGGATCAGGATCGGGATCAGGATCTCGTCAAAGAGCGAGACGGCCGAGTTTTCCTCCAGATAGTCATCGATCACCTCCAGCTCGCCGTGATCTCCGGAACGCAGCAGCCGCAGGTAAACATTGTCCGCCGGCCCCAGCGGTTCCTCCTCGCTGAGCAGCACATCGAGAAAGGAAAGCTGCGGCACATGCCGGCCTATCACCACCAGCACCACCGTTAGCGGCGTGGCCAGGACCAGGCCGATTGGACCCCATAGCCAGGTCCAGAAGATCGCCGCCACGATCAGCGCGAACGAGGACACTCCCGTGCTGCTGCCATAGACCAAGGGCTCCATGACGTTGTTGCTCAGCAGCTCGATCACGATGAACAGCGAAAGCGTCCAGATCGGCAGTGCCCAGCTCGGAGAAATCGCCAGCGAGAGAACGATGGGAAATGCTGCCGCAATCCATGGACCAATGTACGGTATGAACCGTAGCACACATGCAAGAACGCCCCAAAGCACCGCGTTCGGAATACCCAGCAGCAGCAGGCCCAGTGAAAGGACGATGCCATACGTGACATTCACAATGAGCTGCATCAGCAGGTATTTCCGGACTCGATGGCTGGCATCGTCGAGCGCCTGCGAGGTCGAGCTCATGTGACCGCGACCCACCAGCCGGAAAAGGCGGGCCTGGAGATCCTCGATTCCCATGAGGATGAACGCCGTCAGCAAGACCACCAGTCCCGCCGTTCCCAAAGGACCGCTCAGAGGCCCGAGGATCTTCGGCAAGGCGCTGAGGGGGCCGGAAGTGCGATCAACCACCTCCACCTGCGTTGCACTGGCTGTGGCCGGCTGTCCTGACACTTCCTTGTTCAGATCCTCAAGCGTTTTGCTCAGCGCGTCGAACTGCGTGCTGTCCGCCGGCTTCATCGACTGGATCTTCGCCGAAAGATTCTGCTGATAATGCGGGAGCTGCTGGGCCAGATCGATCGCCTGATGCGCGATCGTCCACCCGCCTCCGAAAATCAGTGAAGCGATTCCCAGCATCGTCAGCACCACGGCCCCGATCCGCCGCAGCCGCTTTTCCAGGCGTTTCACCAGCGGCATCAGGAGAAATGCCAGCAGGAAGGCCATCGCCAGCGGAGCCAGGACTTCCCGCGCCAGATACAGCCCCGCCACCAGGACGATCGCCGTGAACGTCTGGACGGAGGTCTTGATCGATTCGAGGGGCTCCTCCCGTCGCAGTTGGCTGGACTTCTCGTGTGGAGAATCGGGGGGGAGTTTCATGAGTGGGGGGATCCTAAGCGATCCACCACTCCGCGCACGAAGATTCAACGTTTCAACAAGGCCCGCCCCGCGATTCCCAATCCACCGATCATGCACGCCCGCTTTTCGAGCGCTCCGCCCATGGAAAGATCACGAAAGAAAGCCTTAGTTCACATCAGGGAGGGTCGACTTTCATTCAGCTTGCCAAGCCTTCCCGCAGTCGTCTTGATCGAATCGTTCGCGCCTGCGAATGGGGGCTTAAGAACCCTGGTCAAAGCGGTCGGCAATGACCGCAACATTGCCGCCAAACCGCCGAAAGGCCGGGGAACCGGCGGCGCATGTCCAGGCCGACTCTACGGGGAAGGCTAAAGGCCGTTGCGGCTGACTTTGGCCAGCTTCTTCACTCCCCGTCCACCAGGAGGGATCGTTTTACACCATCCTATCCGATGAGAACAGTCATTCGTGCCGCAGCCAGCATCATTCTCGCCTTCACTCTGCTGGTCTCTTCATACGCCCGCGATCTCCTGCCGGAAAGACACATTGAGACTGTTCCGTCCTCCGATTCTTCCGTTCAGCAATGCCTCGTTTTCCGCACCGTGCCCGGCGTTCTTTATCAGGTGGAGAGTTCTCATGATCTCAGTCAATGGACCGCTGACGATGAAATCTACGGTGTGGCCACGAATACGCCGTGACGATGCGCGAATTCACGCCACCTCCCCCGCCGCCACCTGGAAGCGGAACTCCTGCGAATATTCCACCCTTCATCCCTGCGAAATTTGTGACTCTGCGGATTCAGCCCACTTCCGGTATTGCAGGTGGAGCAGTGGTTTCCTGGCGGTCCCTGGACGATGGCTCGCCCGTGAACAGGCTGCTTGCTCAGACCATGGCTCCCGGTTGGATTCATGTGCCGTTCTTGAGCGAGCGATATGGGAACTTTTATTTCAGCATCGGCTGCGGGAACATGACTCCGATCCCGCCACCTTTGGAATCTGAAGAACTCGGCCCAGAGGATGCGGCGATGTTCACCCAGTTGGAAACAAGCTTCCCTGCGATGAACCAAGCAGTCATCGAGTCCACGAATCGGCCACGCAATGTGCCCAATCCAGCGCCACCAGATCCCCAGTCGCGGAAATTCCTGCGCATCCGCTGCGATTGGGGCCTCGATACCGATCTGGACGGAACTCCTGACTGGATGGAATTCGAGATGCAGGGGGCCGCTGCCGACGGCTTGCGGGGTGACGCCTTTCTTTCCGATACCAATCACAACGGGATTCCGGATGGCGACGAGCTGGATTTCGACGAGGACGGCGTGGCGGACGCAATGGACATCGGGAAAGACGACGCCACCGCCACGTTTCTGATAGGTACGCTCCCGCGCTACGCGCTGTTTCCCATCACCAATGCAGAACCCACCACCGCGTGGCCATTCCCGATTCAAATGAATGACAAGGGTAATGTCCTGTATGCCAACGGCACTTGGAAAGCTGGAAAGTGGACGCCGCTCACGTTGCAAGTCAACGGCTCCATTGAGAATGCCAGTGCCAGAGGAATCAACGACTTCGATCAGATTCTGGGTATCGGCTACGATCATGCTGCATCAGCGTTTCCTGATTACTTTTTAGGCAGACTGACATGCTACTGGCCCTCGCCAACAGATCCGCCATTGATCGTCGAAAAAAACGACTCCGGTTTAATCAGGGCACATTTTCTTGATACTCCGGCGCAAGGCAGCACTACATCACCATTTCATTTAGACTCCGGACCCATTCTGGCCAACGACGGAGGGTTTTATTCTCAGACCTATCAATTGAAGGAGGATAGGTCTGGCTGGGATTACAAGCATCACAGCCGTTGGAAACTGCCCTCCGTCGGGCAGCCTGCCACTGAATCGCAGGTGCTGCGCGGCACGAGATTGAGCAGCGACAGCAGCGGATATGCTCTCCGGTGGGGATACGACGAGGCACTGACAAATCCCAAGGGCCTGATCCTATTTAGCAGCTCATCTAGCAGCTATAGCTACCCTTGCCCTTTCGCGCCCACGAATGTGTCCGTTCTGCCCAACAAGAAGGAAAAGCAGTTGCTGGCCATGAGCATGGACAAGGACGTGCCCGCCCAAGTGCGGTATGGCAACGCTTGGCACGCCGGTACCCTCTACTCCCAAGCCATCGACATCACCCCGGATGGCGTCGCAATCGGCAAAGCCCCCGAGGGCAAAGCCTCGTCCATCCTGATCAACGGCAAGTGGACGGAGAACGACAAGTATGCACCGGGCCTCACCGGCGGATGGAAAACGGGAATCTCCCTGCTGGACACCACGCCCGGTGGCTGGGTTCTCGCCAAGCACCAGCCCGCAAGCGGAGCCGCTCAATTCGGCGCGCTTCTTCCCATCCGCCTCAACGGCGTGGATCCGGAATACACGCCTCCCACGGTTGAAGCAGGGCAACCGGTTCCCGAGCCGCCGGATTTCTTCGCCGGGGGCGTGGATCATCTCACCGCCAGAGCGGAGGGTGGAGCGGGCTATGTGCCGGAATTGTGGATCATGGCTCCGATGGCGGGCAGCACCAATGTCCGCTGGAAGTCCCCCATGAACGCCGCCTGCAAGCTCAAACCGGAGTGTGACAAGGCCGCCTTCACACCCCTGGAAATCACCGCTTCCACCTCCACGGTTCAGGTTTCTGGTAACGCGTTACAGGCGAACGAGGATGCCTCAGCCACTGATTTTCCCGCCAGCCTCAAGCTGGGTGACGCCTTACAGGCCTCCTCCTCCATCCCGATCCGCGTGAAGCGGATGAAAAAGCGCACCGTCAACGTGGCCCTTCACCACGTCTATTCAGTGGATGCCAACGGCCAATCCGCACTGCCTTTCTATCAGCCTACCAAAACAGATTTGGAGCCGTATCTGAATAAGGTTTTCGGCCCTCAGGTGAACGTCAACTTCACGGTGTCTGATCCCTTCGTTGAAGGCAGTGCGACTGCGGGAATCAACTTTGATGGAAGCAACAACGGCAAACTGGACACCAATAACGAAAACGAGGTCTCGACGGCAACGCCAAACGTCAAACGTGGGTCGGCTGGAACCCAGTATCAGATCGAAATCTGGGTAATTGGCGGCGGGAAGAAGCTGAACTTCCCCGCAGGATTTGGTGCCGAGCTCTATGGCTGGACCAATAAACTGAGAACCAAAATCCTCATTGATGGGAATCAGGCCACCTGGGACTCGATCCCGAACAATGGCCAAATGAACGCCATGATGCACACATTCGCCCATGAGATCGGGCACGTGATGATCGGCGGCAATGGACACCCGTCCGAAGGCGGATATGAACTCGAAATGGAATGGCCCACACGAACCGATCCCTACCTCAGACAACGCCTGATGTGCCCCGGAGGCAAAGCGAACCACGCCTCCCCCGGAAGCACCCTCATCAAGAGGGAATGGGATTTGATTGATGATTGGCTGCATAAGAATGTTGATCCGCTCCCAGCTCCATAGATCCGATGAATAAAACTGTCTTCATAATACTGATTTTTCTGTTTCAGTCGCATCTTTGGGGGACCCTTCCTAGCGATCCTGCAGAATATGCTGCTTGGGAGAAGAGTGTGCTTGCAGGAATTCAAGAGCGCACGAAATCCTCTCCAGAAATTGCGATCCCAAATCTTGGGAGCTTAGTATCGCAGCTCACCTCGGGTTACCATGTTGAGAGGAGCGAGCGTCCGGTATTCCGCGCCGCACAATCCGCTCTCCTCTCAATCCCTGGACACGCAAGATATTATCAGGATCAAATTGAGAAAACTCGAACATTCGCCAAGTACTACAATGATGCCTCCGAAGAGGAACGAGCCAAGATCCAAACGCAAGCCTTGGAAGATGAGCGGCAACACCCCAATTCAGGTAAGAGCTTGTCAAAAAGAATCAACTACGAACAAACACGCTTCGAAGCATTCATGATTCTGCGCCAGCTGCCCAGCCCGGAGACCGTGGCGGTCTTGGGTCACTACCTGGAAGACCCGGAAGGTCGAGACGGGATCGACTTGTTAGGAAATCCCATTTTCAACGGTTCGGACGTGGGGCCAGCGCTTCCAAATTGTGGGCAGGCCTGCTTCGCGATGGAAAATCTCGGCATCGAACACCCGCCCATTCCACCTAGCCCTTACAAGGACATGGGCACGGTGCTCAATGAAGAGCGTGCAGATGCTTGGAAGCAATGGTGGAATGAAATCAAATCCGGAAAACGCACCTATCGCTTCATCGGCTCAGACATCGACTACGGCCCGGACGGTCCGGCGACGAAGGAGCAACTGGAACGGATCACCAAGAACCAGCGTCGGGACGACCGCACGGCTACAAATCGTGGAAGCGCACCGGTTGACAGTGAAGACAGGGGTGTTTCAGTGCCAGCCAAGCCTTCCACGGCCTACCTTGTCATCGGTGCAGTCGCCACATTGCTCGCCTCGTTCGCCTGGTATTTCCGCAAGACGAGACCGAGCCTGTGATGACTAGCGGCGTCACTCATCCCGGAGAATCTGGATATCCCTGGAAGCTGGAATGGACCAAGCGCACCGACCCCTACCTCAGACAACGTCTGATGTGCCCCGGTGGCAAGGCGAACGACACCTCCCCCGGAACTGCGCTTATCAAGAAGGAATGGGACATGATCGAGGCGTGGCTGGCAAACGAAGAAAAAGAAGGCAGATTATGAGACTACCAGCCATTTTGATTGGTCTAGTTTTACTTTTACTCGGGAATCTTTCATTCGCCCGCGATCCTCAATGGTTCCAGCAACGTATGAATGATCTGGAGAAAGCCATTCGTTAACCAGACGATCATAAAAAAATTCCTAAGCTAGGAGAATTTATGGGACTCGCGCGATTTGGTTACAAATCTATGGATTCCGAACAAAAGGAGATCTTCGACAAAGCCCAGTCCGCCCTCTTAGCCATCCCCGGCCACGCGGAGTATTATCAGAATCAGATCGAACAGACTCGGACCTTTTTGAAGGATTATAAATCGCTTCCAAAGGAGGAGCGGTTCCGCATGGAGCAAGAATACCGGGATCGAAATGAAGATTTGTTTGATCACACCAACTATGAAGGGTTACGCGAGAAAGCTTTTGTGATTCTCGGCCAGTTACCAAGTCCCGAAACTGTGGCGGTGCTGGGCCACTTTCTCGAAGACCCGGAAGGCCGTGACGGCAAGGATTTGCTGGGAAACCCCATCCACATCGGCTCCGACATGAGCCCTCCTGCCCCCAACTGCGGCAAGGCTTATTTCGCATTGGGAAAGTTGGGAATCGAGCAGACGCCAGTTCCCCCAAGCACAGATGAAGATGTGGTGCTCAACGTCGAACGAGCAGATGCCTGGAAACAATGGTGGAGTGAGGTCAAATCCGGGAAACGCACCTACCGGTTCAAGGGCTCGAACATCGATTACGGCCCGGACGGCCCGGCGACCAAGGAGCAACTGGAACGGATCGCCAAGAACCAGCGCCGGGACGACCGCACGGCTGCAACTCGTGGAAGCGCACCGGTTGATAGTGACGAGAGAGGTCTCTCAGTGCCAGCCAAGGCTTCCACTGCCTACCTTGTCATCGGTGCAGTCGCCACCTTGCTTGCCTTGTTCGCCTGGTATTTCCGCAAGACGAAATCTGGCGCGTCATGAAGCCGGGTCAGCGATAGAGCGTTCGTCCCATCCCGCATCACTTCCGAAACAGGGCCCGACCCGCGATGCCCAATCCACCGATCACGAACAGCCCGGGAAACCAGATCGAGTAACCCGCCGCCTGGGAGTCCATTTTCAGAACGGCAAAGGTGGGATTCGCGGGGTCCACTCGACAGGTGGTCTGGCTGCCTATTGGGAACTCCTTGATCAACTCCTGTGCCTTCTCTTTCTTCGAGGACCACGAACTGCCGCGCCAAGTGTGATGGTCCCCGGTGAGTGCCTGACCTTGCCACAGGTAGCCATACTGGACGGAAAACTGGAACTCCGTGGCACCGTTCGGATCGATCCGACGGTCCTTGATTTCCGAGGCGAGAACCGTGCAGGGAACCTCCGGCCAAGACCGCATCGCGTGGGCTCGCAGGTAGGAGCGCCCCATCAGCCAGACGAAGAGCAGCCCGAGCGAAGCCGTGGCGAGCCCGATGAAAACGAGGTAGAGGCGTCCAGCCGTGGAAGAGCGTTCCATGCCGCTCCTTAGCCTGTGATTCCGGAACGCGCCACTGCCGATTGCGCCCGGACGTTTTGCTTGGCCCCCGCCCCGGCCCTGATAGGACAGGAGCATGAGCGAGATCACCACCCAGCTTCCCGAGGACATCAAGAACGCCATGCGCGCCAAGGATGCCACCGCCCTCAATGCCCTCCGCGCCTTGAAGACCGCGCTGACCAATGCCTCGATCGAAAAGGGCAGCCTCAGCACCGTGCTCGACGAGTCCGAGGCCATGGCCGTCGTGCGCAAACAGATCAAGCAGCGGCTTGACTCGATCGAGCAGTTCGAAAAGGCCGGTCGCGCCGAACTCGCCGCCACCGAAAAGGCTGAGATCGAAATCCTTTCCCGCTACCTGCCCGCCGCGCTCACCGAGGAGCAGCTTCTCGCCATCCTCGAGCAGGCCGTGGCCGACACCGGGGCCACCGGCAAGGCCGACATGGGCAAGGTCATGAAGCGCGCCCAGGAACTCGCCGAAGGCCGGGCCGATGGCAAGGTGCTCTCCGCCGCCGTGATGAAGCGTCTTTCCTGAACTCCATGTCCTGCTGCGCGATCCTCGTGGCCGCCGGTTCCAGCCGGAGAATGGGCTTCGATAAACTGGCTGCACCCCTCGCGGGCGTGCCGGTGCTGCGCCGCAGTCTGGAGGCGTTTCTAGCTGCTTCGTCGGTCACCTCGGTCGTGGTCGTGGCTCCACAGGACCGCTTCGACGCGCTTCTAACAGGTACCTTTTCCAAGCCAGTCATCCGCGTCGATGGCGGTGAAGGCCGACAGGACTCCGTGCAGAACGGGCTCGCCGCCGTGCCGGAAGGCACCACCCTCGTGGCGATCCATGATGGCGCGCGGCCGCTGGTTTCCACGGAAGCCATCGACCGCTGCATCGCCGCCGCCGCCGAGCATGGCGGTGCCGCCCTCGCTCGACCCGTCACGGAGACGCTCAAGCGTGCGGATGAAAACGGATTCGCGAAAGAGTCGGTCGAACGCGAGCGCCTTTGGTTCATGGAAACCCCGCAGGCTTTCCAACTCCCGCTCATCCTCCGCGCCTACGAAGAAGTGAAGCGCCAGAACCGGGTCGTGACGGACGAGGTTTCCGCTCTGGAACTCATCGGCCACGCGACCTTGCTGGTGGACGCCGGAAAGCCGAACCTGAAGATCACCCACCCCTCCGACCTCGCACTCGCGGAGGCCTTATTAGAAAACCACCGCGAATGACCGCCGATTCACGCGAATCCTGACCCATTGCCCGGGATCGTGCCTTCTCAGATTTCATTCGTGTCCATTCGTGTCCTTTCGCGGTTCAACTCTCCCTTCCCACTTTCATGACCGGCCATCGTTACTCCGTCCACCCGCTGCCGGGTGGACCGCGCCTCGCTCTCGCCACCCTGCCGCAGTCGGAGTGCGCGGCCATCTCGATCTACATCCCGGCGGGCAGCCGCGATGAGCACGATGTCCCTGCCGGCACCGCACATTTCCTGGAGCACATGGTTTTCAAAGGCACCGAACGCCGCAGCGCGCGGGAGCTGAGTCTGGAGATCGAAAGCGCGGGCGGCCAGATCAACGCCTGCACCAGCGAGGACAACACCGTTTACGAAGGCCGTGGCGATGCCTCGCTGCTGCCGGTGCTGGCAGATGTGCTCTCGGACATGGTCTGGCACGCGACGTTTCCGAAGGACGAGATCACGCTGGAGCGCGATGTCATCGGCGAGGAAATCACGATGTATCGAGAGAGTCCGTCGGACCACATCGGCGACCTCATTTCACAGGCGCTGTGGTCCCCGCATCCCTTGGGAAATCCGATCTCCGGCAGCCTGGAATCGATCGCCCGCGTGAACCGGAATGTCCTCAACACCTTCCGCACCCGCCACCATTTCCGGAAAGATCTCGTCATCGCCGTGGCCGGTCCATTTTCCGAACAGGAGGCGCTCGATGCCATCTGCCCGCACCTCCCCGCCTCCTTCCTCATTCCTGAGATACGCAGCGCCTTCACCCACGATGGCACCAAGCCGCGTGACATCGTCGATGCGCGCGATACCGAACAGCTCCAGTTCGCCCTCGCCTGGCACGCGCCCGGCCGCAGTCACCCGCTGCGCCACGCCATGCGCCTGCTCAGCCTGATGCTCGGGGAAACCGCCAGCTCGCGGCTGTTTCTCGGGCTGCGCGAGGAACGCGGGCTCTGCTACCAGATCAGCTCGGACGTCACCCTCTTCGACGACACCGGGGCCTTCGAAATCCTTGCCGGACTCGATCCCGAATCGAAGGACGAGGCGCTCGACTGCATCCACGCCGAAATCGCCGACCTCCTGAAAAACGGCCCGCGTGCCGGAGAGCTGGACCGCGCCAAGCGTCTCGCCATCGGCCAGAGCAAGATGGCCTTTGAAAGCACCGGTGCCCAAGCCTCCTGGGCCGGCGAATGTCTCATGGACTTCGGTCGCATCCCCCTGCCCGCCGAGTGGAGAGCGGAAGTCAGTGCCGTCACCGACGCGGACGTGCACGAAATCGCGAAGATCCTCTTCGAAGGAAACTCTCCCTGCCTCGCCGAGATCCGGCCGGAGTGAACTTCAACCCCGCGCGATCGCCTCGGGCGTGAGGACGGCCACGTGCGGGAGATTTCGATAGCGGCCCATGTAGTCGAGCCCGTAGCCGACGACGAACTCATCGCCGATCTGGAAGCCCTCGTAGTCGGCCTGGACTTCTTCGACCCGTGGTCGGTCCTTGGCGAGCAGCACGCAGGTGTGGACCACTTCCGCGCCTTCTTCGCGTAGACGCTCGGCCACGGCATGCAAGGTGCGGCCGGTGTCGAGGATGTCGTCGATCAACAGGACGTGGCGGCCCTTCACTTCAGGAAACGAACGATCCAGGAAATCCACTTTTCCCGAGCTCTCCGTCCCACCGTGATAGCTGGAAACATTCAGGCACTCGATCTCCAGCGGTCGTGGCACGCGCCGAAGCAGATCCGCCGCGAAGACGAGAGCGCCCTTGAGCAGGATGACCGCGATCAGCGGTCCCTCGGGAAACTCCCGCTCGATTTGCGCAGCCATCACGTCGAGTCGTTTCTCAATGACCTTCTCGTCGATCAGCACGCGGGCGATGTCCTCCTTCATGCCGCTTATTTCTAAGTGCCAGGCATCAAGTGCCAAGTTCCAAGTGGACGAAGAGGCCCTCGTCATTCGGAAATTAGGAATTCGTCATTTCCCAGTCAGTTCGCCCGCTTGATGCGGAGGACCTTTTCGCCTTCGCGGTAGTAGTCGAGGCGGTCGCGGCCCTGGATCTCCAGGTAGGCGGGGTCCTGGCGGATGGCACGATATTCGGAAGTAATGTCTTCCTTCACCGCGATGATGGAGGCTTCGCGCGCCTGTTCAGCCTTCAGCTTGGTTTCGAGCAGCGCCAGCTTCTCGCGTTGCGGGAAGGCGGCAGCGAGAATCACAAAGCCAATGGCTAGGCAGAATACCAGGAACGCCACTTGAGTGAACACCCCATAGGTTCGCGTCCTCGCCTCAAGGCGGGTCACACGTGTCGTGGGGATATTTTTTTTGCGTGCCATCGCGCGGCCCGATAGGCACTCAAATTCGGTGGAATGTCAAGAACCCGAAAGGATTCCGGGAATTTCCATTTTCAGAGCGAAAAGTCGGCGATGTCACTCGGAGGTCTTCTGTGGAGAAGCTTTCGGCTTACGGGCGGCGACGAGAGTTCCAATGTAGTCCCGATCCTCCGTGCTTAGCTTTTCGAGAGGCAAGAGGCTGAAGTTCTTCGCGCCGTCGACCAGCAAACGGACCTTTCCCTCCCTAACAAGGTTGGCCTCGTCCCCTTTCGCCACGTCAAACGCGATGAGCCGGCCGCGAATGACCTTGCCGCTGATGTCTTTCCAATCCCGGGAGTCGGTGACCGCCGTGTAGGTGATCTTGGTTGGCTTGCCCTCTACCTTCTGAATCGAGGCATTACCCTCCGCCGATTCGCCAGCATTGCGCGTCTCAAATGCGGTTGGAGTTTTGGGGAGAAAGGGATTCTGGTCCTGTGCAATCGCCGTACCCATCGACGAACCGGCCAAGACCACTGCAAAAAACCATTGTCCAGAGGGCATTCCACACCCCTAACAAGGCCGATCCCGTTTGCCGATGAGATTCGTGCCGATCACTTTCCCTTCAGCTTCGCCACCATCGCGGCGTCGACGTTGAAGGTCTTGGTGCCAAAGGGGACAACCACTCCGTTGGCTTCCACCTGATACTCGAAGGCTTTGATCGGTTGGACCCCTGCGACCTCCGACATCAGATAAACGCGGATGGTCATGGCCTCCTTCGCGGTGCCGCCTTCGAGCTTTTTCACCGCGAACTGGACCTCGTTGGGACCATCGATCGCACCGCCGATGACGACTTCCGCCTCCTTGGCATTGGCGAAGTTGTGATGGCTGATCTTGTTGACCTGGACCTTCACCTCGCGCCCGGGACAGAAGACGTAGACCTTGCCGATGTACTTCGCGATGGGAGCGACGGCGGGCACGAACGGGACCACTCCGGACGGACGTGCATCCGGCGTTTCCTGCAAGTAGCGGAGATTTCCTGCTGCCAGCTCTTTCCTGACATCAGGAAGGACCGCGAGGTTGATGAAATCCGCGCGATCGTATCGCCATGCTCCCCCCTCCTGGAGGAAGGAAAGCACGATCAGGTTTTCGGTGGGAGCGGCTCCTTCGATCCCGAAGTCGATCTTTCCAAAGTAGGAGGCCTTGGCGGTGGTACCCTTGGCATTTGCTTCGAGGAATTTCAGTCCTTGGATCGACGGGGGTGGAGCGGGGAGTTGGAAAATCCCGGCCGGAAAGGCGCGTCGCTCGGCTCCAAGGCGGTTCTGGATTTCGACTTGTCGATAGCGGGCCGTGGCGGCCTGCCAGGTGCGGACGTCCCCCTTCAACATCGCCGCGCGCCAGAGTCCGTAGCTGTTCTCAAGCGGGGCGCGGAGTGCATCTTGCCCGAAGGCTGGGCAAACCAACGCGGCAATCACGAAAAGGCAGGAAATTGAGCGATTCACGAACAAAACGATTGGACAAAGTGAGCCCGAGGACAACAAGGAATCCCACCGCCGATTCGTTCGGGGGCGATTTCGCATGAGTAGCATTCTGCAAAAAGTGGCGCCGATCGGCGAGGCAAGGGACAAGGAGATCCTCAAGGACGGGCAGATTCACGTCTATCGCCAGACGCCACAGGGCGAAGTGCAGGCGCATTTTTTCTTTCCGCCGGATGAGCTGGGATGCCTACGTGACCGCCCAGTGGTGGTGTTTTTCCATGATGGATTCTGGGACAGCGCGATGCCGACGCAGTTCGTGCCGCATTGCCTGCACTTCGCCAGCCGTGGCGCGGTGTCGGTGGCGGCGGAAACACGGCTTTCCTCGAAGAATGGGACCGGACCGCTGGAAGCGCTGGAAGACGCCCGCGAACTGATCCGCTGGATTCGTCGCAATGCTGCGGAGCTCGGGATCGACCCGAAGAAGATCGTCGTCGGCGGGGCGGGAGGTGGTGCTTGGCTGGCGCTGCTGACCTCGATGCCGAAGGACAAGGAAATGCCGTCCGGGGACGGAATCGAGTGCCGGGCGCAGGCGGTGGTGCTTTTCAGTGCGCTGCTCAACACGACGCCGAAGGGTCAGATGGCCTCGAAGTTTCCGGACAGCAAAAGCGCGAAGAAGCTCAGCCCGAGCAGTCAAGTGCGCCGCAAGCTGCCGCCGATGATGCTTTTCCACGGCAAGAATGATCGCGTGACGCCGCTGAGCGAGGCGCAGAAGTTCGCCCGTCGTCTCCGCTGGCGTGGCAATGTTTGCGAGCTGGTGGACTTTGAAAAAGCTGACCACAGCTTTTTCAATTTCAACGTCAGTCACCTGCACTTCGAACTGACTGTCGGAGCGGCAGATCGGTTTTTGGTGGAAAGAGGGATCCTGGTGGCGCCAGCCATGGTGGCGGAAGATGCCGTTTCTCCTGCCGAGTAGGCTCAAACAAGAAACGCCACCTTGCGATGCGGAAGGGACTCTGGTAATGCTTTCAGCGTGAGTCAGCCCATAAAAGACCGTTCCCACTGGACGATCCGTAAATTCAATTCCCATGAGGAAATGCGCTGTCAGCAGGTCAAGGACTGGCAGGCTCTCAGCGGGTCTGAAAGGCGGAAGGCCGCCTGGGAACTGGTCGTTGACTACTGGGTTGGAATGAAAGGCATGAATCCCGATGAACTCCGACTTCAAAGATCTGTTACGAAGCTTACACGCGTGTGAGGTTCGATACCTAGTGGCAGGCGGCTATGCGGTGATCCATCATTCCCAGCCACGTTACACCAAAGACATCGACGTTTGGCTTGAGCCTAGCTCTGAAAACGCACGCAAGCTGATGCATGCGTTCCGCCAATTCGGCATTCCGATGGTCGGAGTGACTCAGGATGACTTCGCTAGCCCGGGCACCCAATTCAATCTCGGTGTTGCTCCTAGCCAAATCGATTTTCTCACCACGATCCCGGGGCTGGATTTCCAAAAAGCTTGGGTAAATCGGGTGGTTTCGGAAGAGAACGATTTCCCCATCTACTACCTTGGAAAAGCCGATCTGATCACTGCTAAGAAAACCGCCGGACGGCCTCAGGATCTGGCGGATCTCGATGAACTCAGGCGAACGGGCGACTAGCCGAGCACTGCGCTCTAGGCCAGCTGCTGATTGCGGTGGGCATAGTTCCTGCTTGGCAGTTCCACGGTCCTGCCGTTCATTGCCCGCCCGAGACTAGGAGACGTTTCCTTGAATCGGGATGGCGGTTCGTTTGGCCGCCTCAAGCTGCTGATTTTGAATGCTTCAATGAATTCGTTTTACCACCCGAGCACGCCGCTGGTCCCAGGTTCCCTTCACCAGCTTTCCCAGGAACACGACAACTGCGGGATGGGGGCAATCGCCCTGCTGAATGGAAAAAAATCCCATCAGGTGATCGATTTCGCCCTGACCTCGGTGTGCAACATGACCCAT
>JANOKL010000081.1:0-5535 GCA_031419215.1 Luteolibacter sp.
CGACGATGCCGATGGAGATGGCATCTCAAACCTCATCGAGTTCGCGTTGGGCACGACTCCGAAGACCGCCAACACGCCAGTCGCGACGCCTTCCTCGATCCTCGAACTCAGCGGTCAGCGCTACCTTCAGATCACAATTCCACGCCGCATCGATCATGCTGCCACCCTGGTCATCGAGGTCTCTCCGGATCTCGTGAATTGGTCATCCGGCACCAGCCACACGCAGGTCGTGAGCAATACTCTGGCCTCACTGGTCGTTCGTGATCTGACGCCACTCGGCAGCCCGGTGACGAAGCGTTTCATGCGGGTGCGGGCCATTCCGCCCACGCCATGAGGGCGGGAAAAATCGCCCTGATCCTCTTCGCGGTCCTCGGCCTGGGGATCAATCTGCTGCTCTTGTTCTGGAAGCTGACCGATCCGTCGAACGGCATCGTCGGCTGCGGCGGCACTGGGGACTGCAATGAAGTGCTCGCCTCGAAATGGTCGCAGGTTTTCGGCCTTCCCGTCACCCTTCCCGGAGCACTCGTCTACGCGCTGATCCTGTTCGCGCAGCGACCGCGTTTCGAAAAACTCCTGTCTCCATCCCTGGCGATCCTCACAGGCAGCGTGATCTGGTTTGTCTGCGTTCAGCTCTGGATTCTGCATCACCTTTGTCCTTGGTGTTTGGCCGCGCATGTCATCGGGGTGATCGTCGTGATCCTCGGGGTCATGCAGGTGCGGTGGTCATTTTACCGGTCCATGATCGTCGGCGTCGTGGCGACCGGGCTGCTGATCGCGGCGCAGGTTTTCGGTCCCGCACCCGCCACGCACCGGATCGAGGAAACTACGGCCGCAATCGTCTCAGTTCCCATCCACACGCGAGGCGATGGACGGAAGATCGAGTTCAACAACGGCAGGAAAATCTACGACCGGGACGCTTTGCCCTGCATCGGCTCTTCAAAGGCAACGCACGTCCTCGTCGAGTACTTCGACTATCGCTGCGCGGCCTGCCGGGTCATGCATGGCTTCCTCGATTCGTTAATCGGAAAACATCCGGACCAGATCGCCGTGCTCATGCTGCCGCTCGAAGGCGCGGACCAGCATGAGCGCCCCGGAACCACCTCGCTTTCCCGCATCGCCCTCGCGGTCTGGCGGACGGAGCCCGCAAAGTTCCCGGAGATCCATCGCGCCTTCTTTTCTTTCCCCGCACCCGATGAGGCGGAAGCAATGAGACTCGCCGCCAACCTCATCTCGCGGGAACGGCTCGACTCTGCCCTCAAGGATCCCTGGATCGACGAACTCCTTGCAGCGAATGCCGAGGATCGGATTTCGTTTTCAAAAAAGACCCCCCAGCTTCCCAAGCTCCTCGTCAAAGGCACCCGCCTCCTCCACGGCCTGCCCTCCGGCGAGGCCGACTTCATCCGCGTGATGGAGCAGGAACTTGGTTTGTGAATGACGTTGGGCACGGGTCATTTCGCAACGCGGCCCTGCGTGAAGTCGTGCATGCCGCTTGTTTTGTTTCCTTGGCCCACGAAGGATCGGCCATCCAGCAGCCTTAGATGGATTGGATCGCCATCTGCGAAGGAGTTCATGAACTCCAAACAAACCATGCCTCCCATCGATCCTGTTACGCTTGCCACGCCGAGCCCCCTTTCCGCTGCTGCTCCTCCGTACGTAAATGAGGAGCCAAACCTCGAAATGGTCCAGCAGGGCCTCGACCTCGCGGAAGACGAGGTTCGCGAAGCCGTCACCGACGCTTATGAGGAAGGGGCACTCCTCAGCGAGTATCCGGAGGAGTCGCTCGATGACATCGATTACGAAAACGGCGACGAAGAGTCCGGTCCTCCCGAACTGACCGCCATCCACGAAGCCTTCGTCCAGCCAGATGAGGAGGAATGAGGGTCCCGCAGGAAAGGAATTGAGGTTGTTGAGCGTTGAAACACCAAACGCCATGCCTTTCAGAGTTCTCCAGACCCTCCTGCTCTCCCTGATTCTAACAGGCGGAATGACGGCGGCTCCAACGCCACCCGCCGTCGTGGACATTGAGCCCGTCTGGTCCGGGCATCCGGTGGGCTTCTGTCTGCTCACTCATGCGCCCTACCAATTCGCCGCCTACTACGATGCCGAACGCCGGATGACCGTGGCGCAGCGTCGCTTGGACGAAACGAAGTGGACCTTCCAGCGCCTGCCCTCAAAGCTCGGCTGGGACTCGCACAACTACGTCACCCTGGTGCTCGATCGTGACCTGCGACTGCACGTCGCGGGAAACATGCACAACGTTCCGCTGGTCTATTTCCGCAGCACGAAGCCGCTGGATGTTTCCTCGCTCCAGCAGGTGAAATCCATGACCGGTGAGCGCGAAGCCCACGTGACCTACCCGGTGTTCCTGAAGAACAAGAGCGGGCAGCTCGTCTTCCGCTATCGCGATGGAGGCAGCGGAAATGGCGACGATCTCTACAACGTGTATGACGAGAAATCCGGAACCTGGCGAAAGCTGATCGAAGGTCCGCTGATCACTGGCGAGGGAGACCGCAGCGCCTACGCGATCCCTCCGAAGCAGGGGCCGGACGGACGTTTCCATCTTCTCTGGGTCTGGCGTGATACGCCTGATTGCGCGACCAACCACAGCATTTCCTACGCCCGCAGTGACGATCTTGTCCGCTGGACGGATTCTTTGGGGAAAGAGGTCAAGCTGCCCATCACCTATCGATCCGGTGAGATCATCGACCCCGTCCCTCCCGGCGGAGGATTGATCAACATGAACCGCGAACTCGGCTTCGACAATCAAGGCCGCCCGGTGGCCACCTATCACAAGTATGACGAACGCGGCGACCTCAATGCTTACGCCGCCCGCAAGGAAGGGACCGCTTGGAAGATCGTGAAGGTCAGCGATTGGCGCGATCATCACGTCGAGTTCAGCGGAGGAGGTTCCATCGACATGCCCGTGCGGGTGCAAGCGGTCGAGGCGATTGGAAATGGCAGGCTCACCCTTGGCTATCGCAGCGAAAAGGGCTCGGGCACCTGGGTGCTCGATGAGGCGACGCTGCTTCCGATCCCCGGCGCGAAAGCTCCTCCCGGTCCACCTGGCCTGCCGCGTGAATTGGCCAAGGTGAGGTCCACCTTTCCCGGCATGAGGATGAAAGCCTGCTCCGATACAGGACAGGCACCGGATGGCGTGCGCTATCAACTCATCTGGGAAACCCTGGACACAAACCGCGACAAACCCCGCGAAGGCCCACTGCCGGCACCCTCGATGCTGCGCGTGGTGACGCTGCCGTCCGTGAAATGATCAAAGGCTGAGAAAACGGTGCTTGGCCGCGTGCTGCGTGCCGAGCTCGAGCAGCGTCGTGGCATCCGCGCCGAGTTCCTTTTCGATCACCTCATACTCGTTTTTCAGGTTCGTGTGAATGAGGTAGGGGTTGTCGGTGTTGATGCAGTAGGGGATCTCGTTTTCAACAAGATCATGGACGAACGCAGCCACCGTTGCGTAGTCCGGGACCACCCGCGTGACCAGGTTCACGGTCGGGCAGATCTCCAGGCAGATGTTGTCCTCGCGCAGCAGGGTGATGAGGGCGTCGCGCTGTTTGCCGGTGGCGTTTCGCAGCTCGATGCCGTGGCCGATGCGGTCCGGGTGGATGGCTTCGATGACCTTCTGCATGCCCTTGGGTCCCGTGGCGCTGCTTTCTCCGACGTGGTAGGTGATCTTCAATCCGGCCTTGCGCGCGGTTTCCATCATCGCGGCGACCTCGCTCATCCACGGCTTGCTGAGTTCCAGCGAACGCGACTCCGGCCCGGCCATGTCGATGCCGACCACGCCATTCGCACCGTTGAGCGAGCCACGGCTGCGCCACTTGATCGCGGCGTCGATGATCTGCCAGTTGGCTTCCAGCGAAAGGTCGCGGCCGAGCGAAAGGATGATGCCGGTGGCGACTCCGTAGTGAAGGGTCGCGCGCTCCAGTCCCTGCATGACGGCGAGGATGATGGCATCCATCGTGTGCAGTCCGTGGCGACGTCGCTTCTGCGGATTGAAGCGCAGCTCCAGCGCCGTGACCTGGGCGCGGCGGTAGGCCTTCGCCACCACCTGATAGGCCGATACGCTGGCGGCGGAGGGCGAGGACTGGATTTCCTCGGTCACCTGGAAATACCGGCCGAGAAAGTCATCGAGCGACTTCACCTGATCCGGCCGCGCGGTGAGGGAATCATGGAACGAGGTGAAATCCACGAACTCGGTCCGCAGGCCGTTGTCGCAAAGGATTTCCCAGAGCACCGATGACGGCACGGCCCCGCCGAGGTGGATGTGCAGATCATTCATGAGGGTTAGAGTGAGGGGTCGAGGCACGGCTTGGCAATGCCGGAGGTCGTGGCGGAATCGGAACAATCAAGGGGATCATGCCTGGGGAAAGCTAGTCGTGGGCCAGAATGCGCGGAACGATGGGGGCATTTACAGACGGTTCGCAGCCAGAGCGGGTTTCTCATCGCACGGACATCCTCTCATGAATGCATTCTTTCGACGCGTGCTTCTCATCACCGTTGTTCTTCTGGCTCTTCTGGTCTGGTGGACTTTTGGAAGCGGGAGCGTGGGCTCCGGGGCCCCATCTGATTCTGCAAATGCCGCAGAGCGAAAGGCATCCACCTCGTCAGTCGGTGCGACAGTTGCGGAGGGGCCGTCTCCCCGCGCCCCGAGGCCAGCCTTGTTGAAGAATGACCACAACTCCGTGTGGCCGATTACCACTTCCAGAGTTCACACAATCATTCCCGAGGGAAACTCGATGGTCACCGGGGGCTACCTCAAGGCGGATGGCTCGCGTGAGTTCATCGTGATCGAACCGTTCCTTGTGGACAACGGACGCAAGCAGTTCTTGATCAGCACTTCCATTTTCAAGCTGACGGCAGCCGGACTTGAGTCCACGGGCTTGAAAAGCCTGGCAACGAACGAGGAGAAAACCGAACAGAATGCGGAGGTGTGGACACCTGCGGAGGTGGAGGCCTTGCTTCGCAACCAAGTGGGGATGGAGATGGTTTCGAGGCCGAGTCTTTACCTGAAGCCAAGTGCCCCGGGAATGATCGGGAGCCGACTCATGGGCAGTCCTCGCAACGGGTACAATGTCCAGCCGGACGTCGTCGCGACTGACGAAGCCAACTCCACCCACATGAGCATCGAGGCCAACGAAGCCCCCAACGGCGGCATTGAGTTGAAGTTGGAAATCAAATCAGTGAAGTAGATCACTCGATGAATTTCGGGTCCTCCGTGATCACCGTGCCTTGGGTGAACGGGACTGTCTCACTTCCGCTCGTTCCAATACACGATCAGGTTCTTCGTCGCGCGACCGGCGGCGATGATGTCCGGCTTTCCGTCGCCGTTGAGGTCCGCCACCTTGAAGTCCTCGCAGGCCATCGTGTTGTCATCGATCACCGCGTGCTGTTTCCAGGTGCCACCATCCTGCGCGGTGGGCACATAGAGCCGGATGCCGACTTTCTTGTCCTTCGCGTCCGGTTCGCGCCAGCCCGCGATGACCTGGTCGTAACCGAGCCCGAGAAAATCCGCCGCCGCCAGCG
>JANOKL010000082.1:0-3950 GCA_031419215.1 Luteolibacter sp.
ACCTCCGCCCTCGATGCCGAGAGCGAGCGACTCGTCAACGAAGCGCTTGAACGCCTCATGCAGGGCCGCACCAGTCTCGTCATCGCCCACCGACTCTCCACCGTCCGCCACGCCGACCGCATCCTCGTCGTCAATCACGGCCGCATCGTCGAAAGCGGCAGCCACGACGAACTCATCGCCCAAGCCGGCACCTACAAGCTCCTCGCCGAGACCCAGCTCGCATAAGGAGTCGCGACATTCCATAGTTGCCGTAGGCAGGGACCCGACCTCCGGGCGGTCCGGTGGGGGACAGTCGATAGGGAAACCCGGCGCTTCCGAACCTCACCAGGTGGTTTCTGAAATCGGCAGGGTGGGGGAGTCGAGCCGTTAGGATCGGTGGACCTGCCCCCGCCGGACCGTCCGGAGGCCGGATCCCTGCCTCTGGATGGGTCATGGAGTGGGGACACTCCTGTCCCCAAGTTTTACGTCCTGCGCCGAAGCCACCACGAGAGTTTGGTGGCTCCGGAGGCTTTGCAACCTCGCCCACAATCGACTTGGATTCACAGTCTCCAGAGTCCAGAGTCACGTCATGAATGAGGGAGTCAATCTCCGGACGGTCCGGGTCGCCTTTGCCCCTAATCACCGACCGGTCGTTCAATTACACTGTTAGCCGTGAAAATCTACTTGGAGAGAAATTACAACCATCGTTACCCCGCTGCTCTTATTGGTGCGGTCGTCTTGATTGCTATGGGAGGATTTTCCTTGTGGGGGCTTATCCGGAGTCTCTGGACGGATGGGATACCAGATTTCAGCGTAGGAGTTATCCTCCTTGCGCTCTTTATGACTGGTGGTGCAGGACTTTTCCTCTATGCAGGAGGCGCGTTGGCATTTGGATGGCTCACGAATAAAACCGACCGTTTGATGATTACGGATGAGGGAATAGAGTATTTCGGTAAGTTTACAAATTGGGACAGGATCAATTGGCTGTCCTTCGGATGTAAACGAAAAGGTGAGTTGATGCTCTTCTATCAGCGAGCAGGTCTTGGATTTGATCGTTATCTGCCGGTGACAAAGCCACTCTCAGAAGTGGAGATAGATGCATTATTCCAAGAGCTAAAGCCCGCCCTAGAACCAAGATACCAAAATTTAAGAATCGGCTAACAATTCATCACTTCCACCCGCCGAGCCTGCCCTCTTCATCATGGAGGGCTGCATCCGGGTTTAGAAGTCGCGACATTCCTGTCGCGAGAAAGACGGGTGGTTGTTGCGACAGGAATGTCGCAACTCCATTCGGGTCAAGGCATTTCCAGCGCGAGGTAGTCGTACATGACATGGTTTGCGGCACCGTCGTTCTTGCCTTGGGTGAGGGTGAGGACGTTGTTGCCTTGTTTGAGGAGGGAGACGGGGAGGTCGATCTGGCTGAGGCCGTACTTGGCGTGGATACTTTCGCGGAGGAGGGCGTTGCCACCGCCGTTGGGTGGGTAGATGGGGCGACCGATGGATTTGCCATTCACGTTGACGTCGATACGTGCGGACTCGGAGCTGGCCCAGGCGATGACGAGCCGGGCGTTTCCTGAGGCGGGGACGGTGGCGAGGGGGAAGTGGATCTGCCAGGGCCAGGAGACCGGCTTGTCGTTCACGAGGTAGGCTCCTTGGGCGAAGTTCCAGTCGGTGCCGGGATTGGATTTCCCGATGGTGTAGATCAGCGGGTTCTTCAGTTCCTTGGAGAAATTTTTCCAAACGTAGCCGTGGAAGTAGTCACTGCCTTTTCGAAACTCGGTGGCGCGGCGATCCGGGACGCCGATTTCCCAGGCGATGGACTTGCCGGCGTGCGGGACATTCCAAACGAGATCGCCGGTGGGGTTGAGCCCGGGTTTGACGATGGCTCCGGGCATCTCGAACTCGCCGACGGCTCCATCGCTGAATGCATAGAGCGTGTAGGTGCCGGGGCGGACGTTGGGGATCTCAAAGTCGCCCTTGGAGTCGACCTTCGACCAGTGCTGGTAGCGCTTCGATTCAGACTGCCAGTTGCCGCCCTTGTCGGGTTGGGCGAGACCGATCCAGGCTCCCGCGGAGTTGAGCTGGGGCTTGAGGGCATCCCGGATCGTGAGGTGTCCCTTGACGCTGCCGCGGGCGTTTTTCAGCGGGTAGAGCTCGGCGTTGTCGAGCCAGTCGTGGGGCCAGGCGCGACGCTCGGTGGCGGACTTGGCGCGGGCATCGGTCCAGAGGGCGTCGGCGTTGCCACCGCTGTTGCAGTAGAGGAGGTAGGGGCCGTAGAGCTTTTTCCAGGACTCCCCGGCGGCGAGGCGGGTACTAGATCCCTCGTAGTGGTTCATGCCGAAGTGGATGTGGATGATAGCGGAAGCGGAGGAAAGGTCCTGCTTCATCGGGCCGTCATTGAAGAACTCATGGCTGCCTAGAACGATCCACGCGCCGACCTGATTCCGGTCGCTGGCGTGGCCCCAGCAACCGACCGAGTGGTATTCGAGGTTGAAGTCATACTTGCAGTCGAACATCCCGGCGCGGTGGCCCTGGGTGAGCTGGACGATTTCCTTGATGCCGGTGGGCTTGGCGGCCTTGAGGTCGGCGGGTGAGGGCATCTTCCAAGCGCGCAGCTTGTCGACGCGGATTTTTTCCAGGAGCCAGGACTTGTCATCCTTCGCGGGCATGCCCCAGACCATACGCCATTCGCCGATGCTGGTGGCGGGGTAGTCGGCGGGGTGGCTGAGGGTGGCATAGGTGTGGACGCCGGACTCGGCCTTTTTCAGTGCGTAGTGGACCTCGATATCGACCGCTTGGTCGTTGCCGCGCTTCCATTTCTGGAGGAAGACGACGTCGACCACGTCGGGGGTCTGCTTTACGACGCGGAAAGCCGCGCCGGTGGGCTGGCGGTAACTCTTTCCTCCGCCCATGCTGTAGTAAATGGGCTTTCCGGGGGAGACCATTTCGAAGTCCTTGTAGCGGATGGAGTCGATGGTGGAGGAGCCCTTGTCGATCGTGGCGCTGACGAGGCCGTTGGAAAGGATGAGGGTCTTGCCCTTGTCATCCAGGGTCACGGGCCTAGGGGACTGGGCTTTCACGGAGATGGATAGCGCAAGGACCGCCGCTGGCAGGAGGAACCGGAGGGTGGGGGAATCGAGGGGCGTCCGCATGTGCATGGCATGCTACGACAAGCTGGGGAAAATCATTGCTAACCCGGACGTGGTATTGGGTTTGGCACTGGAGTGTGGGAGGGTTGGAGAAACCCATGCGTTCCTTTTTTCACCGCAGACAGCTCTGGCGGTTCTTAGGCCTTGTCGTCGGGATGCTCGGGCTGCTTTTCCACGTGGAGGCAATCCCGGCCTTCCCGGGGGCCGAAGGCTTTGGCGCGGACGCGGCAGGCGGGCGCGGTGGGGATGTTTACATCGTCACGAACCTGAACTCCACGGGGGCAGGCTCACTTTACAACGGACTGACGACGATTCCGGCCAATGGCCGCACCATCGTCTTCGCCGTGAGCGGCCAGATCCATCTCGCCGGGGGGATCGCCACGCGCATCACCGGCAGCAAGCTGACCATCGCCGGTCAGACCGCACCGGGCGATGGCATCCTGCTGAAGGATGGCACGCTGCGCATTTCCGGAGACGACATCGTGATCCGCCACCTGCGTTTCCGACATGGGAAGAACGGCTCCGGCGGTGACTGCATCGACCTGGATTCCGGCTGTCAGAACGCGATCCTCGATCACCTTTCGCTGGCGTTCAGCACGGATGAAAACATCTCCTCCTTCGGCAGCCCTCCGGAAAATCTGACGATGCAGTGGTCGCTGAACTCCTGGGGCCTGGAATCCCATTCCTGCGGCGGACTGTGGGATCAAAATCACGCCACCTGCCACCACACGCTCTGGTCGCACAACCATACCCGAAATCCAAAAGCCCGCCCCAACGGGCTGCTCGAATGGACGAACAATGTCACCTTCGACTGGGACATCG
>JANOKL010000083.1:0-3238 GCA_031419215.1 Luteolibacter sp.
GGATGTCCCAGAAGCCGAGGTCCTTGGTGGAGCCGTCGGGCTGCTTGAGATTGTAGGTCTCGTCGCAGCGTAGGATTTTTGAAGAGGATCCACCTGGAATGACGGCCTTGAACTCGCGACCGTCCTTCGGTCCGCCGCACATGTCGTAGAGGAGTTCGCGCATGGTCACCTTGCCGACCTCGACTTCGAAGTAGCCGGGCTTCTTCACGTCGCCGGAGACACAGAGGATGCGGGTGCCGGTGTTGCGGGCGACACCGAGCTTCGCATACTCGTCACCGCCCATGGCGATGATGTGCTTCACGTGGCAGAGCGACTCGACGTTGTTGACGATGGTCGGGGCCATGTAGAGGCCGAGGGCGGCCGGGAAATAAGGTGGCTTGATGCGCGGATACGGGCGCTTGCCTTCGAGGGACTCGATGAGGCCGGTTTCCTCGCCGCAAATGTAGGCACCGGCACCGCGGTGGACGTAGATTTCCAGATCGAAGCCGGAGCCGAGGATGTTCTTGCCGAGGAAATTGCGTGCGCGGGCTTCATCAAGGGCCTTCTCGACCAACTCGGCGGCGGCGGGAAATTCCCCGCGGATGTAGATGTAGGCGACGTGGGCACCGACGGCAAAGCAGGAGATCACCATGCCCTCGATGAGCTGATGCGGATCCTGATGGAGGATGTAGCGGTCCTTGAAGGTGCCGGGCTCGGACTCGTCGCCGTTGCAGATCAGGTAGACCGGCTTGGTGTTGTTCGGCGGGATGAAGGTCCACTTCATGCCGGTCGGGAAACCCGCGCCGCCACGACCGCGGAGGCCGGACTTCTTGACTTCCTCGGTGATCGCCTTCGGCTCCATGGTCAGCGCCTTGCGGAGCTGGTCGTAACCACCGTCGGCCACATACGTTTCGATGGAAGGATCCCAGCCGACGCGATCGACGTTCTTGAAGATCAGACGGTATTCGCGGGGATCGGGCTGCTTGGAGTAGGTGATCATCGGTGCGGCGGACGGAGTATGTTCAAGAATTCAGGCTTCGCAAAACCCGATTTGGGAAAGTTCAAGGTTCGGTAGGGACGCCCTCAAGGATGAGACCGTGAGGAACGAAGCGTTGAAAATCCTTGAGGTTGCGGGTGGCGACGGGTTCCCGCTTCAACAAGGCGGCGGCCGCGATCATGCAGTCGGCATGGGAGCCACGGCGGCGTCCGGTGAGATGGAACAGGCGGGATGCGAGTTCTGCCTGCTCTTCATCGAAAGGTCGGATGCCACCCTGAAGGATGGCGCGCACCGCGTCCTTTTGGGCGTGGGAATGCGGGCCATTGAGAAACTCCGACCATGCGATGCTGGAGGCGGTGAGCACCTCGCCTTGCTCAAGCCAGCTGCGGATCAGCGCCACCTGAGGGGAGTGGGCGGTAACCAGGTCGATCAGGATGTTGGTGTCGAGATGGATCACGATTCCCACCAGTAGCGTTTGGCCTGACGTTCGGCAGCCACGTTGACGCGGAACTCGGCGGCATCCTCAGCGACCAAGCCTCCGCCATCCTGGAGCCAATCCAAGGCTTCCAGTGGCGAGGGAGCGGCGCTTTCCAAGTCCGAACGCAGCTTCAGCTCACGCACGGCACGGCGAATCACCTCGGCTTTCGAGGTGTCCCATTTCTGACTCAACTCCCCGAGGGCATTGAGGGTTCCGCTATCCAGAGCCATGCTGGTGCGGGTAAGGCGATAATTGGTCTCACTCATGAGGTAATGAGTGTGGTAAGTCCGGGCGCCAAGCAAGAAAAAAATCAGGCCTGCCCGTAGTGACCCAAGAGCCAGGAGGCCTTTTCGGCGGTGACTCCCTCATGGAAATCATCGTTCACCATGCAGACCGGGGCCGTTCCACAGGAGGCGAGACACTCGGCAAACTCGACCGAGTAGCTACCACAAGGCGAGACCGCGATCGGATGGTGGTGGGAGTCCGAATGGCTGCGATCAATCCCGGTCAATTCACAGATCCTCTCCATCAGCTCGTAGGAGCCGCCCATCGCGCAGGATAGCGTGCGGCAGACACGGAAGTGGAACTTGCCGGGAGCGGACTGACGGAAGCCGGGGTAAAATGTGACGACTTCAGCCACCTTGATCGGCTCGATCCCGAGACAGCCCGCGACCCAATCAATTGCCTCAGCGGAGAGATATCCGTGATGATGCTGAATGTAATGCAGCAGTGGCAGCACGGCCGAGCGCTTCTGGTTGTCCGGGAACTGGGCGAGGCGCTTGGTGGCTTCCGCCTCCAGTTCGGGTGTGACGGCGAAAGGCGAAAAGAACTTCGAACCGGGCGTTTCCGGAGAGGCAACGAGGTCTGCGACGTTGGAGTGCATAGAAGAAGAGGTGATTGGTAATTTGTGAGTGGTGAATGGTGGAAGAGGGCGGCCTGGAGTCACGACTGACCAATCACCATTTACCATTCACGTTTTCTTTTCACCGGTCGCACTCGCCCATGACGAAGTCGAGCGAGCCGAGGATGGCCGGGATATCGGACACCATGTGGCCGGGAAGGAGCTTCGAGATCAGGGAAAGATTGCAGAAGGAGGGGCTGCGGATCTTCAGGCGATGGGGAACTCCGCCGCCGGTGGAGTGGATGTAGAAGCCGAGCTCGCCCTTGGGGTTTTCCGCGCCGAAATAGACCTCGCCCTTCGGGGCATCGATGCCCTGGGTGGAAACGATGAAGTGGTGGATGAGCTCCTCCATCGACATCATGACCTTCTCCTTGTTCTGTAGCATGTTCTTCGGGTCGGCGAGGTTCACCGGACCGGAAGGCATGGTGTCGAGCACCTGGCGGCAGATCTTGATCGACTGGCGCATTTCTTCCATGCGGATTTGATAGCGGGCGTAGCAGTCGCCTTCCTCGGCGATCGGGATATCGAACTCGTATTGCTCGTAGCCGAGATAGGGATTGTCCTTGCGGAGATCGCGGGTGGCTCCGGAGGCGCGGAGGTTCGGCCCGGTGAGTCCCCAGTCGATGGCGACGTTTTTCCCGATCACTCCGATGTCGCACATGCGGTCACGGAAGATCTTGTTGTTGTCGAGCAGCTTGCCGCACTCGTCGATGGTGACCGAGCACTCGTCGAGGAAGGTGCGGACGGCCTGCTCAAAGCCTGGAGGCATGTCGCGGAGCTGGCCGCCGACGCGTGTGAAGGAGGTGGTGAAACGCGCACCGGTGAGCTGTTCGCAAAGGTTGTAGACCTTTTCGCGCTCGGTGAAGGTGTAGAGGAAAACGGT
>JANOKL010000084.1:0-14967 GCA_031419215.1 Luteolibacter sp.
CCAAGGAGTTTTTGCGTAGAAAGGTACCTCGCTCTTCAGAATGCCCGTTGCGAAGAGCTGCCGAAACAGATCATTAGAAGTTGTGTCGCTGAACGCCCAAGTTGAGCCCGTTCGATCTTTGATCATCGCTCCGGTAGAGGCGCATGGTACACAGGTGTAAACAGACCCGAACTGGCGAAGTGCTAAGTCCAACGCGAGGAGGTTATTGTGAGTGAAACTCAAATCGTTGGATTTCTTGCGCCTCCAGTGCTCACGCCTCTCTTCTACAATGTATTTGCCCGGCAGAAACAGCATCGCCAAAACACCTACCACGATGATCCACCGCATCTTCCTTCGTGATCTCAACGCCTCCTCCCCCGGCGGCGGCGCGGGCACACCGGGTGGTGGCTGGGGCAGAAGCTCGGGTAGCATTTGAAGACACTAACAACGCAGTCAAACGGCCGCAACTCCTCGTGGCGGCGTTTTCCAAACGCCTGGCCCTTACTCTGAATGGCTGGCCCTTGGAAAGGGCCGCCACGATTTACTTCGGCCACTTCACGTTCGGGGCCTTGCCGTGCCAGAACGGCTGGCGCGGATCGAAGAGGTCCATGCCGTTGAGGATGGCGCGGCCGGATCGGTCGATGGGGAGGGCGATGGCGCTGTTGTCGACACGGAGGATGATGGCTTTTCCATCGAAGGACTTGCGATCAAAGGTCAGCTTTCCGGGTTCGAGCGGCGAAACGCAGACTGGAGTTGCCGGATCGTGCTTTGAGGAAAGCCCCGCGATGTAAGCGAAGCCACACTCACGCGCGGCAAGTGCCTGGGATTCGTTGGCGAAGACGTTGTCCACTCTCTTGGTCCTAGGAGTTCTCGCGTAGAAGATATCCTCAGAAAAAGCGATCCCTGAGACGAACAACTGCTGGAACAGATCGTTGGAGGTGGCGTCACTCAGCGTCCACGTCGATCCCGTCTCCGCTTTTACCAAAGGAGCCGTGGTGGCATCGGGATATCTACCGTACTGGGATTCAAATTCCAACAGAGCCATTCCTACCTGCCTGGCGTTTGAAGTGGCAACAGTCCTATTAATAGGATGAGGGGACGTTACAAGCATAGGAGCCACAAATACTGATACCAAAACCAACAACAACGAACCCACCCCCAAGCCAATGATCCACCCGAATTTGCGGCGCGAATTTCTCGCCTCCTCCCCCTGCGGCGGCGCGGGCACACCGGGCGGTGGCTGGGGCAGAAGCTCGGTGGACATCTCTTGAGATTACGGAAGTCGCACAAGTTTGCAACTTGTGTGTGGGGTGCGGCGCTTTGAAGGAAAAGGATCACCCGGCCTCCCAGAGGTCCGCTCCACCCCGCACGCAACTTGAAAAGTTACGCTACTTCGGCCACTTCACGTTCGGGGCCTTGCCGTGCCAGAACGGCTGGCGGGGATCGAAGAGATCCATGCCGTTGAGGATGGCGCGGCCGGATGGGTCGATAGGGATAGAAATCACGGTGCAGTCAAGGCGGAGGATGATGGCCTTGTTTCCCTCGATTGACTTCCGATCAAAGGTCAGCTTTCCAGGCTCTAAGGGTGCAACGCAGATTGGAGTGTTCATATCATCTACGTCTGAAAGCCCTGCGATGTAGGCGAAGCCACATTCACGCGCGACAAGCGCCTTGGTTTCGGTAGTGAAGACGTTATCCGGCATCTTGGTCCAAGGAGTTTTCGCGTAAAAGATTTGCTCGGATGGAGCGATCCCCGAGACGAGCAACTGCTGGAACAGATCGTTGGAAGTCGCGTCACTCAGCGTCCACGTCGAACCGGTCTCTGCTTTGACCAGCGGAGCCGTGGTGGCATCAGGATACTTGCCGTACTTCAATTCGAATTCGGTCAGAGCATGTCCAAGCTGCCTGGCGTTGCTGGTGGCAGTAACGAGGTTACTGACCTTTCTGCTCTCTATAACCCTGGGAGACATCAATGACGACAGCATCACCAACATCGAACCCAGCCCCAAACCAACGATCCAATCGAGCTTGCGGCGCGAGTTTCTCGCCTCCTCCCCCGGCGGCGGCGCGGGCACACCGGGCGGTGGCTGAGGCAGAAGCTCGGTGGGCATCCCCTGAGACTACGGAAGTCGCACAAGTTTGCAACTTGTGTGTGGGCAGGCAGGGACTCGGCCTCCGGACGGTCCGGTGGGGGACGGCTCGACAGCTCCTAACAGCCCGATTTCTCAAGCGAGCCGATTTCCAGCGAACGACGTCCCCAAGTTTGGAAGCGCCCGGTTTCCCTATCATCCGCCCCCCGCCGGACCGTCCGGAGGTCGGGTCCCTGCCTATTTGAGCCACGCCTTGAAGGCGGCTTCGTCGGCAGGCATGGGGATGGCGACCTTTTCGCGATCGGCGAGGATGGCGAGGCGTTTAGGGATCTCCACGCAGCCTTTGCCAAGCTCGGCTTCCATGACGTCGAGGAACTTCGCGGGGTGCGCGGTTTCCAGGGTGATGGTGGCGCTGCCGGGGTGCGCGGCACGCCATTTCTGGGCGGCCAGCCAGCCGACCGCGCCGTGCGGATCGAGTTCGTAATCGAGCGTGGCCTTGACCGTGCGGATGGCGGCGCGGGTGGCCTCGTCAGAGAAGGTGTAGCCGCTGACCTTTTCACGCATCGCGTCCCAGGACTTTCCGAAGAGGGCCTCCATGCGGGCGAAATTCGAAGGCGAACCGACATCCATGGCATTCGAGATCGTGGAAATGCTCGGGACCGGCTGGTAAGCGCCGCTGGCGAGATAGCGCGGGACGACGTCGTTGGCATTGGTGGCGGCGACGAACTGCGCGACCGGCAGGCCAAGCCGCGTGGCGAAGAGCCCGGCGGTGAGGTTGCCGAAATTTCCCGACGGGATGACGAAGACCGGCGCGATGCCCTCGGGGAGCTGTCGCGCGGCCTCGATGTAATAAAAGCTCTGCGGGACGAGTCGTGCGAGGTTGATCGAGTTCGCCGAGGTGAGGTTGAGCCGTTCGGAAAGCTCGCGATCGAGGAAGGCGCTTTTGACGAGCCGCTGGCAGTCGTCGAACGAGCCATCGACCTCGAGCGCGATGATGTTGTCGCCGAGGGTAGCGAGCTGCTTTTCTTGGAGTCCGGAGACCTTGCCCTTTGGATAAAGGATGATCACGCGGGTGCCGGGGACGCGATGGAAGGCTGAGGCGACCGCGCCGCCGGTGTCGCCGGAGGTGGCGACGAGAACCGTCAGCTCGCGGCCGTCGTCGCGCGTCAGCCAGGCCATCAGGCGGGCCATGAAGCGCGCGCCGAAGTCCTTGAAGGCAAGGGTCGGGCCGTGGAAAAGCTCAAGGATGTGATCGCCCGGCGCGAGTCCCACGACCGGGGCTTCGAACGAAATCGTGCCCTCGACCATTTCGCGCAGCGCGGCGGCGGGGACGTCCTCGCCGAAGAAGGCCTCCGCGACCGCGAAGCCGATTTCCTGGAACGACAAGTGCCGCCAGATCGACCAGAACTCCGGGCCCAGCACGGGAAACTGGTCCGGCATGTAGAGCCCGTTGTCCGGCGGCAGCGAGCGCAGGATCGCCTCCTTCAGGTCAACGCGGTGGGCGGGGTTGTTGGTGGAGTGGTAGAGCACGGGAGAAGTTGCCAGTTTGAAGTGTTCAGTTTTCAGGGTCAGAGAAGACCGAGAAGATCGTCAAAGAGGGAGTTTCATTGCTGACAACCATCCTCCGTCGAAAGCGCAATGGCTTCTCGGATGCGCACGTCCAACTCATCAAACGAACGGGCTTGGGTGTGGCAGCCGCGCAGGGAGGGAACGCTTGCGACCAGCCAGCCATCGGCATCCTGCTCGATCACGATGTTGAATTGATCTTCCATGATGGATGAAATGTCAGCAGTCAGGAATCCAATTGGAACTTGGCCCTTGTTACTTGGAACTTCCCTCTTCGATCACGTGGACCCCATGCGGGTTGATCTTTGAAACGTAGATCTGATTTCCGACCGGGATGGCGGTGAAGACCTTGCTGATCGCCTCGCCGACCTTGCGGGCGATTTCCTCGCCTTCACAGAGGGCGAAAACGGACGGTCCGGCTCCGGAGATCGAGAAGCCCAGGGCTCCGGCGGAGAGGGCGGCGCGCTTGGCCTTGTAGAAATCCGGGATCAGCTTCTGGCGTCGCGGCTCGGCGATGACGTCGTGGATCGACCGGGAAATGAGGCCGTAGTCTTCCTGGATCAGACCGCAGAGCAGGCCGCCGAGGTTGCCGATCTGCTGGGTGGCGTTTTCGAGCGGGATTTCCTTCGGCAGGATCTCGCGCGCGACTTTGGTTAGAATCTCGATGTCGGGATGAACGACGGCGGCCCAGAGGTTCTTCGGGGCCGGGATCTGCGCGAAGTCGAGCTCGTCGTTCGAGCGGATGAAGACGATGCCGCCGAAGAGGCAGGGCGCGACGTTGTCGGCGTGCCAGGCACCGTCAGCCGAGGCCTCACCGGCCATGGCGAAGGGTAGGAGCTGCTTCTTGGAAAGCGGGTCGCCGATGAGCTTGTTCACCGCGAAGGCCCCGGCGACGGACGAGGCGGAGGACGAGCCGAGCCCGGAGCCAAATGGCATTTTCTTGTGGATCTCCATCTCGATGCCGCGGTCGGTCATGCCGAGATGTTTGAGCAAATCGAGGGCGGCGACGCCTGCGCAGTTTTGCGCGGGATTTTTCGGAAGCTTGCCGTTGTCGCCGGTGATCTTGATGATGTGCAGGCCGGGCTTGTCACTGAAGCGGACGACGATTTCGTCCCCGGGGGCATCGATGGCGAAACCGAGGACATCGTAACCGCAGGCGACGTTCGCCACCGTGGCCGGGGCGAAGACGCGGATTTCATGGGAAGCGCTCATGGAGGCGCGGAGTGTGCACGGCGCATCTCAGGAGGCCAATCCCACATTTGGGGAAAAGAGTCCGGCTGCCCTAGACCCTCAACGCGTCACATCATAGACCAGAATCTTCCCAGCCAGCGGCTTGAGAACGGTCTCGACCTTCTTCACGTGGACGGGGTTCGTTTCGTAGGCCTGCAGGGCGGCGGCGGAGTCGAAGCGCATCACGAAGGCGACGTCGAATGAGTCATCGACCACCGGACGAGCGCTCGGCAGGGCGGTGCCGTAGTCGAGGAAACGGATGCCGGGGATGCTGCGGAGTTCGTCGGCGGCCTGCATCACGGCCTTGCGGTCACCGGCATTCCCCGGGCGCTTCAGCCAGAGGACGACGACATGGTCGACGGTGCCCTTCGGCGCGGGCGGAGCGATGGTGGCGCAGGAGGCGAGGGCCAGGACGGAAAGGACGAGGATGGGTTTCAGAAACATGGATGGACAGGATTTTGGAGAGGAATTCTTAAAACAAGCCGAAGAACCACTTGGTCCGGCGGGTGCGCTTGTAGGAGCCATCGCCGACGGAAAGGACCTCGACCTGCACGGTGGTCAGGCCTTGCTCGTGGAAGCCGAGCTTTTTCGCGGCGCGCGGGGAAACATCGAGGAGTCGTCCCTCGATGAACGGCCCGCGGTCGTTGATGCGGAGCTTCACGGTGTTGCCGTTTTCCAGATTCGTGACCTTCACCACACAGGGCAGCGGCAGGGTCTTGTGGGCTCCGATCAGGTGCCACGGCATCACTTTTTCACCGAGCGAGGTGGTGCCGCGCTTCAGTCCGAGGAAGGACGATTCGTCATACCACGAGGCCTGGCCGGTTTCCGAGTATTCGAGAGCCTCTTCCACGCTCATCGGCGAGTAATGCGCGCCCCGGCAGTCGTAGCCACGGGTCTGGTAGCCCTTGTAGCCGCCGGGATAGGCACAGGATGAGGCCATCAGGGCGATGGCTAAAAACGAAACAAGCCGCCTGACCATCCGGCGGAGCGAACGAGGGTCGGAGGCGGCTTGTGGGAAAAAGTTCACGCCTTGCGTTCGCGGATGACTTGGAGGGTCGTGGCGACCTTCTCCTTCATTTCCTTGCCGGGCTTGAACTTCACGGCGGCGCGGGCCGGAATCGGCACGTCCTTGTCCGGGTTCTTCGGGTTGCGGCCGATCTTGGCCTTCATCTCGCGGACCTGGAAGGCACCAAAATTGCGCATGACCACCGTATCGCCCTGCGAAAGACACTCGGTGATCTCATCGATCAGGGACTGGACGACGTCGAAGACGACCTGCTGGGTCACTTCCGTGCCTTTGGCTCCGAGTTGGTCGGTGATTTTGATAACAAGTTCGCGCTTAGTGATGGTGGCCATGTGGGATGAACGGGTGATGGTCGGAAAGGTGCGTGGATGGACTACATGAGTGGAGCCGATTGTCCCGCGAAAAATTTCGGGAAAATTTATGCGGATTCCGTGCCATCCGCGCGGGATTCGTCGTCAGAAGGCATTGAAATGCCAAGAACAGCAGCCGTGGTCCGAAAATGCAGCTTTGCGGCTTTTCCCAAGGCCTCCCTCCCGTGGCGGCCCACCAGCTCGCGTCCCGCCTCGATGACGGCATCGGACGCGCCCAGTGGAAGCTTCACGCCGCCGGCCTCGGAGGTCTTGTCAATCCAGTCGATGAAACGCTCGCGGGCGAGGATCGAGGCGGCGGCGACGGCGATGTCTGACTCACCTTTCGTCCGCTGGTCGAGCTGGAGCGTCAGCTTCTTCTGCTTCAAGGCCCGCTGTAGGACCTCGGCGCGGGCGAACTGGTCGCTCAGGGCGCGCGGACAATCGGGTTTCCTCTCCAGCAGCTTCTCGATCACCCGCGCATGGCCCCAGGCGAGGAGGCGGTTGAGATTGCCGAAGGACGTGTGCATCTCGTTGTAGCGCTCCGGGCCGATCGAGACGAGTTCGCTCAGGCAGCCGGGTGTCTGGCGGATGATCTCGGCGAGCTTGCGGATCTTGGCCGCGCTGCCGATTTTCTTCGAGTCCATGATCCCGGCCTCCATCAAATGGCGGGTGATCTTCGCATCGGTGTAAACGCCGGCGATGACCAGAGGTCCGAAAAAATCGCCCTTGCCGCTCTCATCGACGCCGAAGTGCGGCGCGAACATTTCCGGGTCGTTGATCTCCTCGTAGCCAAGCTTCGCCTCACCGAGCACTTCGGGCTCCAACGTGAAGGTGACGAAATCGAGGGTGTCCTTTCCCTGGACGAGGACCTTCGGGCCCTTTTCGTAGACCGTGACGTTGAGCTTGCCCTTTCGACCGGAAAAAAGCGCGTAGGGTTTCGGCTCGAAGTCGAAGCCCATCCGCTCCAGCACGCCGCGCAGGGTCGCCACCTGTTCGGTGGTCAGCGGGGCGGTGTAGGAGGTGGCCGACATGACGGAGTTGAAAAACGAAAATTGGAAATTTGAAATCCAATTTCCCCGGACATCCTCCGACATGCTCAAGCCGGTCGCAACGCTCGATCCACTCGCCGACCCCGCGCCGTTTCGCGACGCGCTGGCGGAGTGGTTCGGGAAACACGGTCGTGACTACCCCTGGCGTCGCACCTCGGACCCCTACGCGGTCCTGGTTTCCGAGGTCATGCTCCAGCAGACGCAGATCGCCACCGTGCTGGGGAGAAACTACTATGGGCGCTTTCTGGATCGCTTTCCGGATCCGCCATCGCTGGCCATCGCGGAAGATCCCGACCTACTGAAAGCCTGGGAAGGCCTCGGCTACTATCGGCGGGTTCGCATGCTGCGGGAAACAGCGCGGGCGGTCGTCGCGGCGGGAGAATTTCCCGACTCACTCGACGCCCTGCAGAAGCTCCCCGGCGTCGGCCGCTACACCGCGAATGCCGTGCGCGCCTTTGCCTTCGATCTCCCGGCGGCGGTGGTCGATGGCAATGTCGCCCGCGTGCTTTCCCGGCTCGTCGATTACCGGGAAACCGTCGACTCTCCGGCAGGGCTCAAGCACCTCTGGACCCTCGCCGACCTGCTCGCCGATCCCGAGCGTCCGAAGATCTACAACTCGGCGCTGATGGAGATCGGCCAGACCTGCTGCCGGCCCGGCGTGCCGGACTGCCTGGCCTGCCCGATCGCCCGCTTTTGCAAGACCCGCGAGCCGGAAATACTGCCCGCGAAGACCCCGAAGGCGAAGATCACCCAGATCGACAGCCATGTCCTTTGGATGCGCGATTCCGAGGGGCATGTGCTGCTTCATCAGGAGCAGGGAAAGCGTCGTCAGGGCCTGTGGAAACTGCCGGAACGTGAAACCTCGGAGGTTTCTGATCTAACAGAAATCGCCACCCATCGCTATGGCATCACGCGTTTCCTGGTGACCCTACATGTGTACCTCGCCGGGCCGGAAACTCCCCTCCGCGAGCATGAATCCTGGCAGGCCCCGGAGGCCATCGCAGCGCTCGCCATGCCCTCTCCCTACCGCCGCGCGGTGGAGGCACTGCTCAAAGACGCATGAAATCACGTGTGACTCTTGCGCGTATGCGTGTATCTCTTTCCTGGATGCAGTTGATTCCCAAGTGGCACATGCTCGCGATCGTCTCGACGGTCCTATTTCAAGCGTGTTCCGCGCCCTTGCCGGATACGACTCCGCCCGGTCCTCTCACCCGCCACCTCGCCTCGCAGCGGCTCTCGGTCATCGTCGTGACCAGCCGCAAATCCCTTGATGGCTGGGTCGGCAGCCGCTTCGCCATCGCGAATGCCCCGGGCGACGCTGACGGCGGCTCGGCCACTCCCATCACCTCGGACGGCTATTTCCTCACCGCCGATCACGTGCTGGCACAGTCGGCCGGTCGCCATGTCTTCGTCGTTTACGGAAATGGCGGCAACATCCGCACGGCCGAGGCCCGCGTCGTCTGGCGATCCTACAGCGGCGATCTCGCGGTGCTGCATGCGCCACTGAATACGCCGCATTTCTATCGCTGGGCGCCGCCTCATGCCTGGCTTCCGGTCGGCACGCCGATCGTCCACGCCGGGATCTCCACCGGCTTCAAGACTGGACCTGGAAAACTTTCGACCGCCCTGCCACCCGAGGGAGTCTTCACCGGCACACGCAAGTTCAAGATCGACGTCCCGCTCCAGCCCGGCGACAGCGGCGGCCCCGTCATCGACGCCCGCGGCAACCTCATCGGGGTGAACTCCGCCGTCGAGTTCCTCGTGCCGATGGAGACCGCGTTCTTCATCGACTCGGAAGGAAACCGCCCGAACGTCCGGCAGCTCGGAGCCATCATCGCACGCGACCGCCTTGCGCATTCAAAAAAATCCGCTCTCTCTGACTAGGCGCATGAAAATCCTCCGCCTGCTGCTCGGCCTGTCCACCCTCTGCCTCACCGGCTGTGGGTCGGTCTCGGATGCGTGGCTGACCGGCTGGACCGATTCCGCCGCGAACGACCGGATCATGCTGGTGCGTGCCGAGCCACCGAGCTTCGGATACGGCCGCCTTTCCCGTCAGACCCGGCTTTACCCGGATCTTTCGCTGTTCGTCGCCAGCCGTGGCCTGCCCGGCTTCATCGCGGAAATCACCAACCGCAACCAGCACTACGTGATCCTCTACTATCTCGGCGACCGCCAGGCCTTCGCCTGCCGCACCCAGGGCGCGGGTTCGCGTCAGATCGAGTTCGCCGGCCCTTACCCGATCACCCCGCGCGAATACAAGACACTGGAAGGCTTTCGCAACCAAGCCGAGCAGGCCAGGAAAGGAAATTGAGAGTTCGGTTGGCTTTTTTCTAAGATTCCGGCGAGAAGGGCGTTTCACCCGCGCATGAAGCAACTACTCGTCCCTGTCATCCTCTTCGTCCCGGCGATCAGCCTGGGGCAGGATCTTCTCGAACCGCTTGTTGTCACCAGCTCCCGTTCCGAGACCAAGCTCACCGACGTCCCCTACACCACCTCGCTGCTGGACGAGGCCATCCTTTGGGAAAGCGCCCGCCGTACCCTGCCGGAAGCGCTTCAATACACACCCGGCGTCTCCGTCCAGAAGACCGGCAACGGCGCAGGCTCGCCCTTCATCCGTGGTTTCACCGGCAGACAGAACCTCCTCCTCGTCGATGGCGTCCGCATCAACAACTCCACCTTCCGCAGCGGCCCGATCCAGTACTGGAACACCATCGACTCGCAGACCATCGACCACCTTGAACTCATCAAAAGCCAAGGCTCCGTCCTCTACGGCTCAGATGCCATCGGCGGCACGCTGAATGCCTTCACCAAGTCCTCCGACTTCCGGAATGAAACCGAGGGACAAGCCTACTTCGGTGGCTCCGCTGCCTATCAATTCCGCAGCAACGGCGATGGCAGCCACCTCGGACGCCTCGAAACCGAAGCCGGCATCGGCGGAAAATTCGGCTTCCTGCTCGGCATTTCCGCCAAGGACTTCGGCGACATCGAGGATTCCGATGTCGGCCTGATGAAAAACACCGGCTACTCCGAGCAGGACATCGACTTCCGCTTCGACTGGGCCGTCACCCCGGACTCCACGCTCACCTTTGCCAGCTACTACCTCGACCAGGACGATGCCTGGCGCTGGCACCGCACCCGCTTCAATCCAGGCTGGATCGAGGACGGACACATCGCCGCCCCCGGGAGATGGGCCGCCAACACCAACGACCAGGAGCACTCGCTCACCTTCCTCCGCTACGCCGGGGAAAACCCGCAGGCCGATGCCTTCATCAAGCGCTGGAACGCCACGCTTTCCTTCCAGAAGACCGATGACTCGGAATTCCAGAACCGGCTCGGTGATCCCGCCCCCGGCAGCCGCCCGATCCGTGGCTCAAACATCCGCACCGAGACCACCGGCATCGACCTCAGCCTCGAGTCCCCCGTCGGACCCGGCACCCTCGTCTATGGCTTCGACTACTACCACGACTCGGTCGAATCCTCCGGCTACCAGCGCAATCTCGCAAACACCAACGGCCGCGAAAGCCTGCCCATCGCCGACGATTCGAAATACGATCTCTTCGGTGCCTTCGCCCAGTACGTCTGGAAACCAGTCGACCAGTTCGAGCTCACCGGTGGCGTTCGTTACACCTACGCCCAGGCCACCCTCGGACGTTTCTACAACGCCGCCCTCGTCGCCCAGCCCAGCACCTCCAGCGATTGGGAGAATCTGACAGGCTCCCTGCGCGGACTCTATCACCTCAATGACTGCTGGAGCCTCTACGGCGGCATTTCCGAGGCCTTCCGCGCTCCAAACCTCGACGACCTCTCCGGTAACCGGACCTCCCTCGCCAGCACCACCGGCCTTGGCTCGGTCAACGTTTCTCCGGAGAAGTATGTGACCTATGAAATCGGCACCCGCCACACGACCGAGCGCACCTCCTTCAATGCCGCCATCTTCTACACCGACGTGCAGGACCTCATCGTCGGCGTGCCAGTCGCCCTCGGCAGCGGCACCAGCGTCGCCACCAACGATGGCGATGGCTACATCTACGGCGTCGAATTTGAAGGCGCGTGGAGGATCGATGAACAATGGACGCTCTCCGGATTCGCCGCCTGGCAGGACGGCCGCACCACCACCTCCGCCTTCGTCGGTGGTCCACAGATCAACCGACCGAACACCCGCTCGCTGCCCCTGAGCGGCTCCGTTGCCCTGCGGTGGACCTCGCCTGGGAAAAAGGTCTGGGTCGAGGGCCGCGTCCTCGCCGCCGCCACCGAGGACCGCATCACCGCCGCCGATCAAAGGGCGGACAACCAGCGCATCCCCACCGGCGGCACGCCCGGCTACGTCGTCACCTCGATCTACAGCGGCTGGCAGGCCACCCAGAACCTGGAACTCACCTGCGGTTTGGAAAACCTCAGCGACGAGGGCTACCGCGCCCACGGCTCCGGCCAGAACGAGCCCGGCTTCAACGCCATCCTCGGCGCCAAGGTCACCTGGTAAGAATTTCCCGGAGTTTGGTTGCTCATGACAAGCGGCGGATGGTGAAAGCCATCCGCCTTTTTTGTGGCTGTGGAGCCAAGGGCAAATGACGAATGAAGAATTTCCGAATGACGAAGTCAGAGATGCCTTCCTGCCCCCCGGCCACCAGCCACCCTCTTTCGCCTCAACGGGGCGAAATGAAATAGCCCGTGGGTGAAACCCCGGGAATGAAATCATGGAATCCGCCGCACCCTGAATTGGGTGCCATGGGGCCTTCATCCGAACCGTCGTTCGGCCATCGTTAAGGAATCGAAACTCGGAACAGGAGTGTCCCGGCTCCTTCTTCAACTCGATGGAGCAGACGCGAACTTCAGCCCCACGACACCGGCAACGATGAGCAGGATGCAAAGGATGCGCATGACTTCCCGTGACTCGCCGAGGATGGCCATGCCGATAATCGCCGTGCCCGCTGCGCCGATGCCGGTCCACACGGCGTAGCCGGTGCCCACGGGGATGGTCTTGAGCGCCACGGCCAACAGGCCGAAGCTGGCAATCATCGCGCAGATCGTCGCGACGCTCGGCCCGAGTTTGGAAAACCCGTCCGTGTACTTGAGCCCCACGGCCCAGCCGATTTCGAGAAAGCCTGCGATGATCAAATATATCCAAGCCATGAGTTCGGGGCGTTGAGAAGAATGTGGATGTTGCATGGGCTGGCGGCAGGAATGCTGCCGCTCGTTATCTAAAGCGGCGGGGCCGGACACGCCACCAACTGGCGATGACGGCGAGGGCGAAGAGGGTGTAGGTCAGGCCGAAGACCCACATCGGGGCGCGGTAGAAGATGAGCCTTTGCAGCCAGTGGGCGATGAAGGTTCCCTGATAGGTCCAGTCCCCGGCCTGCTCGCGGAGGTGCATTTCCAGGGTGGTGAGCGGGCAGATGATGCCGAGCCAGGCCTGGACGACCACGAGGGCGATGGCGAGGAGGTGGAGGGCACGGAACCAGGGATTCCGAACCCAGCGCCAGCCGCAGGCCCCGCCGATGAGGATCAGCAGCAGGCCGATCACCACAAAGCCGATGTAGGCGACGTGCAGAACAAGCACGGAATCCGCAAGGGCTCGGTAGGTGGTGGGGCTCATGATGGAAGCAGGGAACTGATTGATGCCCCATTCAAGGGCGTTCGGAAAGCCAGTGTGAAGCTGGGGCGGAAAGAAATTCGGAAACTGGAATTCCCTGGCCGCCGACAAGAAGCTTGGCGGTGGGATGGTGGGCCTTATCGAACGCGGCGATCCCTGGCAGGGTCTCCTTTCGTCCGCCGCTTTTGACCTCGATGGCGACGAGGCTGTCCCCGCGCTGAATCACAAAGTCGACTTCCTGATTTCGATCACGCCAATAGGTCACCTGAATGCCGGTACCGACTGCGGTGTTGACCAAGTGTGCGCCGACTGAAGATTCAACAAGCCGCCCCCAGGCGTCACGATCCTCGATCCATGCGGTGGGAGTTCTCCCTGACTGCGCGATCATCAAAGCGGTATTGAGCACCTGAAGCTTGGGGCTTGAGGCTCGTTGGCGGATCTGGTTCCCGGAAAATTTCGACAAGCCGGATACCATGCCAGCACCTTCGAGGAGTTGAAGATAATGGGCGAGTGTCACGGTGTTTCCTGCATCGATCAACTGCCCGAGCATTTTCTGATAGGAGAGGATCTGACCGGAATAGGAGCAGGCCAGTTGGAACAAACGCCTCAGCAAAGCGGGCTTGTCGACACGCGTGAGCAGAAGGATGTCCCGGGAGAGGGTTGTTTCGATCAGAGAGTCATTGATATACTGCCGCCAGCGTTCCGCGTCCTCAATCAGCACGGCGGCCCCGGGATAGGCCCCGAAGAGCAGGTATTTCTCCAAGTCCCAACCGAAGGCCTCACGCATCTCGGTGTACGACCAATGCGGCACCGGGATGGTTTCAAAGCGTCCTGCCAGACTTTCGGTGAGTCCGGATTGGATGAGCAAGGGCGAGGAGCCCAGCAGCACGACCTTCAACGGAGTTCGGTCATGGGAATCCACGTCCCACTGTAGCTTGACGAGCTCAGGCCAGCGGGGGGCCTTCTGAACCTCATCAATCACAAGCAGCGCCCCTTCCGGATGACTGCGTGCCTTGATGCGGGCAAGGTCCCATTGTTGGCCTAGCCAAGCTTGGTCCCGAAGTGTGGGCTCGTCCGCCGAGGCGTAATGAGCAGGCATTCCAGAAGCCTCCATCACCTGACGCACCAAGGTGGTCTTTCCCACCTGGCGGGGCCCCGCCAGAACCTGAATGAAACGGCGAGGCTCCCTAATGCGGGAAAGCAGCTTCGTGAGGAGTTCAGAACGCTTCATTACGATTTACTCAGTAGGTTGAGTAAATTTACTCAAAGTTTTGAGTAAATGTCAATTCATGCGCAAAATCCTTCATGATCTTTTCATTCAATGCCGCTGCTGGTCGAGCAGGAGGCGGAAGAGGTCGTGGGATTTTTCCAGCTCGGCGAAGGTGCCATCGCCGACGATGCGGCCGCCTTCGAAGACAAGGATGCGGTCGGCAATGCGGATGGTGCTGAAGCGGTGGGCGATGATGAGCGTGGTGCGGCCGCGGGCGAGGTCGGCGAGTTCCTGCTGGATGCGGGACTCGCTGTCGGAATCGAGCGCACTGGTGGCTTCATCCAGAATCAATACAGGGGCATCGCGGAGGAAGGCGCGGGCGATGGAGATGCGCTGCTTCTGGCCGCCAGAGAGCTGGGCCCCGCGTTCGCCGACGGGGGTGTCGTAGCCCTGCGGCTGCTGGAGAATGAAGTCGCCGGCATTCGCCTGACGGGCGGCCTCGCGGATCTGCTCGGGGGAGGCGGTGGTCTTGCCGAGGCGGATGTTTTCCTCGATCGAACCGGAGAAAAGCACGGCCTCTTGCGGGACGAGCGTGATGTGGTCGCGGAGGTCCTTTTTGCGAAGCTGGCGGAGGTCGACGCCGTCGAGCTGGATGGAGCCCTCGACCGGATCGTAAAAGCGCGGGACCATGCTGGCGAAGGTGGTTTTTCCGGCTCCGGAGGGTCCGACGAGGGCGACGATCTGGCCGGCCGGGATCTCGACGCTGATGTCGCGCAGGGCGGGGGAATCGCCGTAGGAGAAATTGACCGCGTGGAAGTTGATGGCTCCACGCACGGAGGTCAGGGTGACGGGAGAAACGGGCTCCGGCGTGCTTTCCGG
>JANOKL010000085.1:0-2646 GCA_031419215.1 Luteolibacter sp.
CTCGATCAACTTCCAACCTGGAATTCAGATGAGGCGGAAACCCTGCGAATCAGCGCTGGTATTCCCCAGTGGGGCCCGGAACTGACAGCTGGTCTCCTGCCTCCTGAAGCCGGCCTCGACCGCACAGACATTTCCTATGCAAAGGGCTGCTACATCGGTCAGGAAGTCATTTCCCGGATCAAGTCAGCCGGCAAAGTGAACCGCCGGCTCATGCGGATGACCCTCGACGATTCGATTCCATGCGATTCGGGTGATCTCCTGATCGAGGCAGATGGCAAGGAAGCCGGACAGGTGACCAGCGTGGCTCCTCAGCCTCTGGGAGGCAGGCGCGCACTCCTCGCCTATCTAAAGCGCAGTTCTGAGGATCAAGCGGTCTTCATGAAATCCTCCGCCCCACTGGACGTGGTCGGAAAAGCATGATCGCCACGACCGTCCCGGACGAACGGCAATCGTCGACGATTACTCGAAATCGAAGCTCTTACGCTTCTGCGGGCGAAGCTTGTGACGCCCACCATTCGCCGAACGAAGCGGATCGAACACAGCATCCATTCCGACCTCCTTGACCTCACAAACTACGGCCATGAGCTCACCAAGACGGCCTTTCGGAAAAGTCCGGTTCTTGAACCAAATCAAGTATTCGGGCGGTAGATCCATGATCGGAACTCCAGCCGGCGGGTAGTCCTTCGGGCCAAACATCCCGAAGGGCATTCGCATCCTTCCAATCTCCAACAGCAACCGGCGGAAATCCTCACGATCCATCCCAGTGAGGTTCATCCGCTCAGGAAATCACTTCTTCTGGTGAGCCTTGAGGGAAGTCTCCGTCTGGCCGTCGAACCAGGCTTGGAATTCCTTTTCCGGCACGACTTCCATGCTGCCGACCATGTTGCCGTGGCCTTCGCCGCAAAGCTGACCGCAGACCACGAAGGTTTCCAGGGTCTTCACCGGCGTGAACCACATCGGGATCTCCTTGCCCGGAATGGCGTCCTGCTGGATGCGCATCGGAATCAGGGAATAGTTGTGGATGACGTCCTTGGTAGTGATGTTCAGCACCACCGGCTGCTTGACCGGAAGCTTCAGGATCGGGCTGGTGAAGTCATCGTGGGAGTTCGGGTCCTCGGGGTCGATGCCGAGCTCGTTGCTGCCCGAGATCAGGGTAGGTTCAATGCGACCAAACTTTCCGTCGGCGCCTGCATAATGATAGGTCCAGCCAAACTGCCAACCCACGACTCGCACCCGCAGCGGGTTCATGCGCTGAACCTCGTTCCAGCTATCCACGCGCTCCGCCCAGAGTGGGAAAGCAAATCCGAGGAGCAGCACGGCCTCAATGATCACCACGGCGATTTCAACGTGCGAGGAGAAGTGGTTACGCACGCCGGTGTAGGACGCCTTCGGATTCCGTCGGTGCCAGAAGCGGAAAAGGCAGACAAAAAAGAAGAGGGTCCAGCCAACGAAAAGCGCGATCATGAACCAGTGCACCACGTCGATGAGGTGGTCCACCTGTCCGCCGTGAGCGGAGTAGTTTTCAGGAATGCCGAGGAGTTTTGAAGGGCTCATGCGAAAGCGGGTTGCGATTGAAAGTTGGAAATCAGTGGGCGGTGGTAATCACCGGAAAGTCATCCTGAAGCTCAGGATCGAGATCCGCAGCCTCGCGACGAGCCATGCGCACCAAGGCGAAAACAACACCACTGAGCACCGCGAGAATGACGACCAACATGAAGAAGATCGACCAACCGGCGGCGTCACCACCACCGGCAGCCATGTTGACCTGACAGGTGGCACAAGCGAGTAATTGCATGGGATTGAGCAGGTGAGTGGAAGATTCAGAGGACAAGTTTCTTCGCCTTCCGATAAAAATAAACTCCGTAGAACGGCATGGCCACCAAGCCAACCAGACCGACGATTCCCATCGAATGAGCCAACGGAGCGCCATCCGGGGCGATGAGGAATCCCCAAGCCGCGAAAAATCCGAACAGCAAGGTGCAGAAGGTCACGAAGACAATGTGGAAACCGCGGAGGGACATGATGGGAATGAAGGTTAAGGCTGCAAATGCGCAAGTTTAGTCCTTGGCACCATGATGGGCTGGCATTGCTTGAGGGAAATACTCGTCATGGATCGGACTCGAAAAAGCGAGGGCAAGAAGACCACCCAGAGCCGCCACGAAAATGAAGCTGCCGAAGAAGATCCAGTAGATCGCCTTTCTCTCGTGATTGAGGTGCATGAAGATGGCCGCAACCAAGGAAGCCTTCACGGTGGCGATCATTAGTCCGAGAACACAGTCCGCAGCGTCGAAGCCATGACCGCCAACATCGAGCCAGGAGACCGTGGCGACGCAGTAGGTCAGGATGGTGCCGACAAAGAGTGCCCCCATCACGAGGAGGTAGGTCCGGATGGACTTCTTGATTGCTTCAGGTGAATCAGCCATGGCTGCGGGTCTTGAGTGTTCGAAGGGTGGAAAGGAATGAAGTCCGGGTCTTTACATCAAGTAAAGGAGCGGGAAGAGGAAGATCCAGACAAGGTCGACGAAATGCCAGAACAGGCCTCCGATCTCGACGCGGTTGGCCAACCACTCGGGATTGCTCAGATACATCTTCTTTCCAAAGAACAGGTAGTAAGCCAGTACGAGCGCGCCGCCAATGACGTGGAGG
>JANOKL010000086.1:0-2182 GCA_031419215.1 Luteolibacter sp.
AGAGTGGAGTGTAGAGGAATTGATCGACCAAAACTTTCTTCGCCACCACCGCCAGTGTGGCCTCCTCGCCGAACCATCCAGCCTGACAGCGGTAGAAAAAATCCACCACCACACCCATGAAGCACCAGAATGGCAGCGCGAACAGCAGGTTGGATAAGTTCTCCCGTTTCACCGTCGCGCGCTGGAAGACGAGGATCCGCAGCAGTTCCGGAATCAGCGCCCCGGCCACCATCGAAGACAGGGCCGTGTAACCATAGCCCCAGCGCAACTTGACCGTCGCAAGCTGATTCAGCCAGGTCTGGGTCGGTGGGTAGAAGTAGTAGGCCAGCAGCACCGTCAGCATCAGCGCCTGCACGATCAGCCCCGGCACCACATTCGCCCGTGCCGCCTGGAGCCCGGCGGTCCAAGGCGCTTCACGGAGGGGCGGGGGAGTCGGGTCATTCGGCACGGCGCCGGACCATGCGGACTGGCAAGCGCATGTTCAAGCATGGCCGTCTCCGATGACAGACTGACCTCACTGATCTTTGTCGGGGACGGCTGATTTTTCCGGCTTCCACTCGGTCTGCCAGCGGATGACGGGCTTGTCCTTCTCGAAGCGCAATGGCAGCCAGATGTAGCCGGCATTGATGGGATCTTTTGGATTCCAGATGTCGAACATGGCGATCCATTCATCCGCTTTCCCTGGCGACGGCATCACGAAGGTGCTTTGTCCGCCGAAGGCCTTTTCGGGTCCCAGTCGGTTGTGCGGGTTCAGGCCCTCACAGGGGTTGCCGAGCGATTGATAGGGGCCTTCGATGCGATCCGCCACAAACATCCTGGCCGGGTTCGGAGCCCAGCCGCTGCTGCCCGATCCGAGGAGGAACATCTTTCCATTGCGACGAAACAAGGTCGGAGCCTCCGTTGCGTGGGTGACACCCTCCATCACCGCGTAGTCGCCAGCGGGGCGCAGTCCGTCCTTGGTCATGCGACCGCAGACCAGCGCCTTGTCCGGCTTGCGCACGGCAATGTGATAGGCCGTGCCGTCCTCCTCCTGGAAAATGGCGAAGTCTCCCGAACCCGAAGGACTCCCGGCTCCAGTGAACTTGCCCTCATACTTGAAAGGACCCAGGGGCTCGTTTGCCGTGGCGACGCCGACATAAGCGACATCGGTTCCCTTCGTGCCGCCTGCGGCCTTCGGCGGATAGAGTTTGAAATACATGATGAACTTCCTGGTGGCCGGGTTGAAAATCACTTTGGGACGATCCAGAATTCCAGCCTCCGCGACTTCCGGATGCTGCCCGTCGGAGGTCACGGAAAGCACCAATCCGGAGTTGCTCCAGTTCAAGAGATCGCTGCTGACGTAGCAACGCACCCCTGCCTCGTTCTTCTCCGATTCCGTTTTTCCCGCGATCTTGTGCGAGCCATACCAGTGGTAGTTTCCGTCGTGCTTGAGGACGCAGAAGCCGTGGGCATTGAGGTGGGTCCCCTCAGTGTCGGGCCAGGGCTGACCGGGACGAAAGCTGGTCTGCTCAACCGCCATCGCGGGCAGTCCGATCCACGAGAAAGCCATGACCGCGAAAGTGAAGAGTCGGGTCGCCGTCGATCTCGAAAAACTGTGTTTCATCCTATCAGAGGTCAGGGCTTGATCTGATCGAACGCAGCGGAAAGCTCCTTGAGCGTGTCGGGCTTTTCCTTGGCGAGGTTCTTGGTCTCCCCGGGATCCTGCGACAGGTCGTAAAGCTGGGGTTGCGTGCTGTTTCCTGTGCGCATCGACTTGATCTGAGCAGCTCCCTTGTCGGAGGGAATGAACTTCCAGTTTCCCTGGCGAAGGGCGAGGCCGTTGATGCCTTGCTCGACTAGTTGGGCACGACCCGTGGTGGATTTTCCGGTGAGAACGTCTAGAGCGTTCTGGCTATCGGTCGCGGAGCCCGCAGGCACTGGCGAACCTGCCAGCACAGCGAACGAAGCCAGCAAGTCGATCTGAGAAGTGACGGCGGAGGTGACGCCGGGATTGATCCTGCCGGGCCAACTGGTGATGAAGGGCACGCGGGTGCCGCCTTCGAGCTTGGAATACTTTCCGCCGCTGAGTGGTCCCGCAGGAGTGTGGCTGCCGTTCTTTTCATCGGCATCGACCATGTAGCCATCGTTGAGGACGGGGCCGTTGTCGCTGCTGAGGAGGACGAGGGAGTTCTCGCGGAGTTTC
>JANOKL010000087.1:0-10344 GCA_031419215.1 Luteolibacter sp.
TGCCCACCCTCCTTGACTCAAATCTTCTCAATCCGGAACACCACCGGCGTGCTGTTGATGCAGTCGAGGGATTCGATCCGCCTTGAGGGCCTGCACGATGCCGCCGCGCTTGAGGGGAGGGCCACCCTGGATCACGGGGAATCTGCCCTTGAGCTTGATGCTCACCGGATCCGGCTCAGGTGCCGCGTGGAGTTTGCCACCCTGGACTTCCAGTTTCAGACGACTGCCTTCGTGCAATCCGAGGCTGTCGCGGATGGCCTTCGGCACGACCAAGCGTCCGGCCTTGCCAAGGGTGATGGTAATAGCCATGGCAATTGAATTACCATTTTTTGTGGCACCCCGCAATGAGCAATGCCGTCAAGCGCACGTGATTCACCTCGAAGGGCGGGAAGCCAGGGAGGGCTGATTCTCGTTGGATTTTTCTGGCAGAACCAGACGAAGGTATTCCGTCCCCTGGAGTTTGAGATCAATGCAAAGACGGCCCCAGTCAGGCGCTTGTAGAAAAGTGGTCCGACTCCATCTATAACGCTTGAGCCATTAGTTCATCCAAAGCAGATGCCAACCCAGACCGCGATCCGCTTGCATTTTCTCGATCCAGAAGATCATCGGCAGGAGCTTTGATCCCGTGTGCGGCGGCAGCGGAGTATTTATGCAGTTCGCCCCTCAATCCTGAGGCTCGCAATCTGCCGATTTTCCCATAATTCTAGTCCCATCGCCATGGCCGCCTCAAACCTCCTCGCCACTAGCACCCAGAATCTCAAGCATTTGCTTGGGAACGGAAGGTCCTACCGCGTGCCCTCGTTCCAACGTGATTACTCGTGGAAGGAAGAGCACTGGGAGGATCTATGGCTGGATTTGCAGGAGCTCACGGGCAAGCGGTCTTCACAGCATTACATGGGATCTTTGGTTCTGATGCAGAACGATAACCCTGAGGAATACACGATCATCGATGGCCAGCAGCGGATCGCGACTTTGAGTATTCTCATTTTGTGTGTAATCGCTCAGTTGAGGAAAATGGCGGACTCGGGAGTCGAGGCAGAGGCGAATCGGGAGCGGGCGGCGCTATTGCGGGGCAGTTTTATCGGAGCGAAGCAGCCCGGCTCTTTGGTGGAGGCGAGCAAACTCACGCTCAATCGGAATGACGATGATTTTTATCAAGGCACGCTGGTGCAGCTTGAGAAGCCAGCCAGCGAGCGCTCGCTTGGTGATTCCGAGAAGCAGCTCTGGGGAGCGTTCAAATACTTTTCCAAACGAATTGGCGAGGAGTTCTCAAAATTCAGCGGTCAGCAGTTAGCGGAGTGGATTGACTCGCTGGTATCGGTGCGGTTGCTATTCATTCAAGTGGTCGTGGAGGACGACATGGGAGCCTATACGGTTTTCGAAACTCTCAACGCGCGCGGGCTTGAACTTACGGCTAGCGATTTGATCAAGAACTACCTGATGTCCCTCGTGTCCAAAAAGGGCAAGGGAGACCTCGAACACGTGCTCAAACGCTGGCAGCGAGTGACCGGCCAGATTGGCGTTCGGCGACTGCCTGAGTTTCTGAGGCACTATTTTAATTCGCTCTACCCGTTTGTCCGGCAGGAGAGGCTTTTTCGCAGGATCCGCGAGGAGGTTTCATCCGCGGAGAGTGCGATGGATTTGGTTAGGGACTTGGAGAAGGCTTCCGTTTGCTATCGTGCGCTTGGAGACGCGGAGGACGAATTTTGGCTCGATTTCCCCGGAGCAGCGGAACAAGTCAGGGCTTTGGTGTTGTTCGGCGTTAGTCAGTACAAGCCGCTGGCGTTGGCGGCGTTTCGCAAGCTCAGCGGCGATGAGGCGGTGAAGATTCTCAAAGACTGTGTGACCCTTTCGTTCCGTTTCAATGTGATCAGTCGGCTTGGAACGCATGAGCTGGAAAAGCGTTTCAACGAAGCCGCACTCGGGTTGCAAAGTGGAAGCGTGACCAAGGCGTCAGGCGTCCGTGGGTTGCTCCAGGCGGTGTATGTGGATGACGATCAGTTTCGAGCGGATTTCGAGGTCTTCCGGCAGTCCGTCAGCAGCAGGGGGAAGAAAATCATCCGTTACATTCTCTGTGAGCTTGAGCGCCAGAATTCAGGACACGATTTGAGCTGGAGCACCGCGAGCGCAACGATTGAGCACATCATTCCCGATCACCTCGATGATCATTGGGCGACGATTTTCTCCGAGGATGAACACGACCGCTACGTGGAACGGCTCGGCAACTACGCGCTATTGGAATACGGGAAAAACAAAGGAATCGGGCAGCAGCCGTTCGTCGAAAAAGCGGTTGTTTTTGAAACGAGCCAATATGGGCTGACGAAAGAACTCGGAGTCTTGGCGGAATGGACTCCTGCAATGATCAATGATCGTCAGAAAAGGCTGGCTAGGCTTGCAACTGCGGTTTGGCGCTTTCCTTGATGATGCCTAAATTTTCTCAATCCGGAACACCACTGGCGTGCTGTTGATGCAGTCGAGGGCCTCGATCTGGCCGAGCGCGGTCTTGAGCGTGCCGAACTTGCAGGTGTGGAGGAGGAAGACCATGTCGACGAAAGCGGCGTCGGGGTTCTCGGGATTGACCGGGGAATGGGTGCCGGAAATGCCGATGCGGTGATCCGCCAGCACGCGGGCGATTTCCGCGACCACGCCGGGGCGGTCGGTGACATCGAAGCGGACGTAGTAGGCGGTCTCGGTTTCCTCAACCGGCAGAAGATTTCCGGAGTCGCGATAGGGGAGGAAGCCGCGATGGCCGTTTGGCAGGGCGAGGGAACGCGCGGCCTCGACGAGGTCGGCGACGACGGAGGAGGCGGTGGGGTCCTGGCCGGCGCCGCGACCGTAGAAGAGGGCATCGCCGACGGCATCACCGTGGACGGCGATGGCGTTGAAGACGCCGTTCACGGAGGCGAGGATGTGCTTCTGGCCGATGAAGGAAGGCTGCACGCGCAGCTCGATGTCGCCCGAGGCATGCTCGCGGATGACGGCGAGGAGTTTCACCACGTAGCCGAGCTGCTTGGCGAAGGCGATGTCGATCGGGCGGACCTGCTCGATGCCGGCGACGTGGATTTTCGCGGGGTCGATGGGGAATCCGTAGGCGAGGGTGGCGAGGAGGATGGCCTTGTGGGCGGCGTCCCAGCCATTGACGTCGAGGGTGGGATCGGACTCCGCGTAGCCGAGGCCCTGGGCTTCCGCGAGAGCGGGCGGGTAGTCGAGCCCGGCCTCGGTCATGCGCTGGAGGATATAATTGCTGGTGCCGTTGATGATGCCGACGATGGAGTCGAGCCGGTTGCCGACGAAGGATTCCTGGACGGACTTGATGATCGGGATGCCCCCGGCGACGGCGGCCTCGAAGTGGATCGGGGTGTCGAATTCCCGGGAAATCGCGAACAGCTCGGGCCCGCGTTCGGCGAGGAGGGCCTTGTTGCCGGTGACGACGGGCTTTTTCGCCCGCAGGGCCGCGGCGACGATCTCGAAGGCGTCAGTGGTGCCGCCGATGAGCTCGACGACGAGATCGACGGCGGGATTTTCCACCAGCGCGCGCCAATCGGTGGTGAGAAGCTCCGGGAGCACGTCCGATGCGGTCGCGCGGGTCTTGGCGGGATCGCGGACGAGGATGCTGCGGATGGAAAGTTCCACCGCGCCGCCGGTTCGGTCGGAGATGAGGCCGCCGTTGCGTTGAAGGGTGTTCCAGACGCCGGAACCGACGGTTCCGAAGCCAGCGAGGCCGATGCCGAGTGTGGAGCAGGTCACGGCGCGACTGTGAGGGCCGACCGGGCCTGCGCCAAGAGCGGAGAGCAGGAAACCTCGGACGGGCGGATTATTTTTCCGCGCCGAGCTGTCGTTCCGCTTCCAACCAGTCGCCTTCGTGGCTGCCGGGCAGGTCGTTTTCGATCCGGCGGCGGTAGTTCAAATAGGCGGCCTTGGCGATCTCATCGGTACCGGGGCGGGCCTTCGGGGCGGGCTTGGCGGCCTTCTTGGTAGCGGCCTTTTTCGCCGATTTGGGCGCGGCGGCGTCCGGAGATTTTGCGGCCTTCTTTGCCGCTTTCTTGGCAGTTTTTTTCGCAGCCATGAGGACAGGTGGTTGGAGTGGACCCAGCACGGTCGATGCCGATTTGCCGGGGCGATGCAATATCGCATGATTGCAAGCGGGTTGTGAAGCCGTATAATGCGCCGGTGGCAAACGAGTATTCATGGCGAAGCGAGAACGGCCCGGCGGTATACCGCGAGCCCGGTCATGACCATTTCGGCTGGTGGGTGCTGGCGGCATTGCTGCTTTCCCTGCTGCTCCATGTGGTGGCCTTTTTCGCCCTCGACCGCGTCAAGATCGTCCTCGGTTTCCCCACCTCCGAGGAAATCCAGACCGGACCGGTGAATGTGGATCGCGTGGAGATCAGCCCCCCGGACGTTGAGGAAATTCCTCCCCACGATGAGGCCGTGATGCCGCCGAAGGATCTCGGGCCGCTGCTCGATGCTGTCGATATCCTCGACAAGCTGCCGAAGGACGCGGACATCGACATGACCGCCGATCTCGACAAGCCGGTCTTCAATGTGAAGATCCAGAGTCCCGTCCAGTCCGGCGACCCGGAGGGCGCGACCGAAACCTCTGCCAAGGGCTTCATTGTCGACTCCGATCTCAAGGATTTCGGTCGCAGCGAAACAAGCCTGATGCCCGCGGCCGACGGCCAGATCGTGATCGATCCCGGTGCGCTGAAGGCTGACGAATACGACAGCACCAAGCTCGTCGATGACCTCCTGAAAAAGGGCGGCGGTGGAAAGATCGACAAGGGCAGTCTCGAAGGCACGATCGACGATCTCCTTGGTCTGCCGGCGAATGTTCTGGTCGGGAAAACCACCACGCTGCCCGGCGACCTGCTGTTCGAATACAACAGCTCCGAGCTTCGCGAGAGTGCCCGCGTCGGGCTGATGAAACTCGGCACGCTGATCGACCTGAACCCTGGGCTCTACTGCTGGATCGATGGCTACTCCGACCTTTTCGGTGGCGATGATTTCAACTACAGCCTTTCCCAGCGCCGCGCCGAGTCGGTGAAACGCTACCTCACGGAATCCCTGCGGATCGACCCGAAGAAGATTTTTCCACGCGGCTTTGGAAAGTTGCAACCGAAGGTTACGGGAGGCTCGATCGATGATCAGGCACCGAACCGCCGCGTCGAGATCAAGATGCGCAAGGCTACGCCTCCGGAAGTGCAGCGTCCAATTCCGGTGCCGCCGAAAGCGGATCCGGTGCCAGCAGTGGCTCCTCTCGAGTCTGCGCCGCCGAAAGCCATTCTCGTCAAGCCTGCCCGCGCCTTGCCAGTCGAGGAGGAGCCACCTGCTCCGGTAGCTCCGCCGCGTGCCCGTCCGGTCGAGGAGGCCCCGCGTCCTCCAGCCGCCGTGCCGAGAGCGGAAGCAGTCGAAGAATGACCGGCTCGGGGTTGCTCCGGTCCGTTTCCATGACTAGAAGCCCGCATGCAGAGGCTCGATCCGGTTGAGGAGGTTTCCACGGTGCTGTCGTTTGATTTCGATGGCACCCTTCACGATCCGTCCGCCGTGCCCTCCGTGCCGACGGAGTTTTTCGAGCTCATTCGCGAGCTTCGTAAAAGCCACGGGGCCGCGTGGGGAATCAACACCGGTCGCTCGATGCCGCACGTGGTCGAGGGGCTGGTGGAGTCCGGTGCGCCATTTCTCCCGGACTGGGTCGTCGCCCGTGAGCGCGAGATCTATTTCCCGAATCGTTTCGGTCGCTGGGTTCCGCAGGAAAAGTGGAACCAGCGCTGCGAAAAGGACATCCACGGGCTCTTCAAAAAACACCGCAAGCTGCTGAAGAAGATCCGCGACGAGGTGCTGGCCCACACCGGGGCCGAGTGGATCGAAATGGAAGGCGAACCGGCGGGTCTGGTGGCGCGGCGTGTCGAGGACATGGAGTGGATCGAGCCGCGAGTCATCGCGCTCGCGGCGGAGGCTCCTGACCTCGGCTGGCAGCGCAACTCGATCTGGCTGCGCTTCGGTCACCGGAACTACCAGAAAGGTAGTAGTTTGGCGGAGGTCGCCCGGCATTACGGCGTGAAGCCGGAGCGCTGCTTCGCCACCGGTGACGGCCACAACGACCTCGCCATGCTCACCCCGGAAGTCGCCGGGCTGCTCGCCTGCCCGGCGAATGCCGTCGAGGAGGTCCGCGCCCAGGTCGCCCGCCACGGCGGCCACGTCTGCGAACAAGGCCACGGCGACGGCGCGGTCGAGGCGTTGAAGAGGTTTTTCGCGTGAGGGCCTATCAGAGCTTGTCTGGAACGGCCGTTTGTTGAGGCGGCTTTCTGGGAATCTTCCTGCCCCGGAGGGGTGCTGGAAATTAGCCGGTGGCGTCAGCCACCGGAATTGGTTAGAGGAGATATGCGCCCCGGCAGGGGCGCTGGATCTTTGCTGACATGGCCTCGACACACCTTTCGCTCCACTACCACATCATTTTCAGCACCAAGGATCGTGCTCCGACCATCGCTCCAGCGTGGAGGGATCGGTTGCATGCTTACATGGGAGGAGTGATCAAAAATGTGGAGGGGGTTCCGGAAGCAATCGGAGGTGTTGAGGACCACGTGCATGTCTTGATTGGGCTTCGTGCCACCGCGCGACTTTCCGATGTGGTTCGAGATTTGAAAGCGGTGTCCTCGCGCTGGGTGCATGACGAAGCAGGAGATCGAGGCTTTTGCTGGCAGGAAGGCTATGGGGCCTTCACGGTGAGTGCTTCGCAATTTGAAGCGGTGAAAGACTACATCGCCGGGCAGGAGGCACATCATCAGAGGCGCACATTTCAGGAGGAATATCTGGAGCTCTTGAAGAGAAGCGGTGTGAAGTATGACGAACGCTTTATCTGGTAATCTCCGATCCGCCGCCCCTGCCGGGGCGGAATATTTCTCGAACGGCAGTCCGGTGGCTTACGCGCACCGGCTAATATCCGATACCCCTCCGGGGCATGGCACACCACTCACGCCCGCCCTGCCTTCAACCACGTCGCCTTCATCGCTTCCGCGCGTTTGAGGCAGTCCTCGGTGGTGGCTCCGAGGAAATTGGCGTGGCCCATTTTCCGGCGACCGATCGCTCGGCGCTTTCCATAGAGATGCAGGAAGGCCTCGCCATCTTCGAACAGCGGCGTCCAGTCGGGCAGGGTGGCTTCCGCCGGCCACATGTCGCCTAACAGATTCAGCATGACCACCGGGGAAAGCAGCCGTGTCGAGCCGAGCGACAGGCCGCAGACGGCTCGGAGCTGCTGGTCGAACTGGCTGGTCGCGCAGGCATTCAGTGTGTGGTGGCCGGAGTTGTGCGGACGCGGCGCCATCTCGTTGACGAGCAGTTCACCGCTCGGAAGCAGGAAAAATTCCACGCCGAGAATGCCTCGGTAATCGAGAGCGGCCGCGACTGACTTGGAGATTTCCTGCGCCCGTTTCGCAACCTCATCACTGATTCTGGCGGGGACGATGGAGACATCGAGGATGTGATGGCGATGGCGGTTTTCAGCGGGATCGTAGGTGACCATTTCGCCCTGACCTCCGCGCGCGACCATCACCGATAGTTCCTTTTCAAAAGGCACGAAGCCCTCCAGCACCGCGCGATCCGCGTCGAACGCAGCCCAGACAGCGGCGGGGTCTTCAGAACCTTCGAGCTTCACCTGTCCTTTGCCATCATATCCAAATGCAGCGGTCTTCAGCACGCCGGGACCGTTGAGTTCCTTCATCGCGGCGGCGAGCTCCTCTGCCGAGGAAACCACGGCGAACCAGGTGCAGGGAATGCCATGCTCTCGCAGGAAGGATTTCTCCCGCTCCCGGTTCTGGCAGATCGCGATGGCATCCGGTGAGGGATACAGCTCCATGCAGCACGACACTGACTCGAGTGTGGCGCGCGGGATGTTTTCAAACTCCACGGTCGCCATCGTCGCGGTCGAACAGAATTCCTCGCGGGCTTCCGGATCATCGAAGGGCTTGTCGATAACGTGGTTCGCCAGCTCGACGGCCGGGGCTTCCAGTCCACCGGTCCACACCACCGTGCGGACGTTCATCCGTCGTGCGGCAAGCGCCAGCATCCGGCCAAGCTGACCGGCTCCGAGAATGCCGAGGGTGAAATCCGGATTGCCGATTTCGAACTTCGAAGGATGGCAGCTCATGCGTCCGGCGAAAGGGGCGGGAGTTCGGCGGCCTGCACGTCGGCGGTCTGCTTCGCGCGGAAGGCGGCGAGTTTTTCCAGCAGCTCGGGCGACTCGTTGGCGAGCATCGCGACGGCGAACAGCGCGGCATTGATCGAACCTGCCTTACCGATGGCGAAAGTCGCGGTCGGGATCCCGGCGGGCATCTGGACGATGGAAAGCAGCGAATCGACGCCACGCAGGGTCTTCGATTCCACCGGCACGCCGAGCACCGGCAGGTCGGTGATGGCGGCGGTCATGCCGGGCAAATGCGCGGCTCCCCCGGCTCCGGCGATGATCGTTTTAAGGCCGCGGCCGCGGGCGGCGGAGGCATACGAATAAAGCTTCTCAGGCGTGCGGTGGGCGCTGACGACCTCCGCCTCCCAGGCAATGTCGAAGGTTTCCAGCGTGCGTGCGGCGTGTTCGAGGGTGGGCCAGTCGGAGGTGCTGCCCATGATGATCCCGACGAGTGGGGTGTCGCTCATGCGCGGAGCGTGGGCGGGGAAGGCCAGCATCGTCAATGACGGAGGCGGGGGGAGGTAATTGGTTAATGGTGATTGGTAAATGGTCGCGGGACTTCGGGGCGGCTTGACCCTTGGGGGCAATGAGGGAGAATGGCAGCCGTATGAAATCCCTTTTCCTAGCCCTGCTAGGGTTAATCCCTCAGTCAATGGCCGTGCCCAGCGTGGCGATCCAGCCGCTGGGGCCGGTGAAAGAGGCGGACATCGCCCGGGTGAAAGCCGGAATTCAGGCACTCTATGCGGTCGATGTTGAGGTCCTGCCGGAAAAGCCTCTGCCGAAGGTGGCGTATTTCGCGCCGCGCGATCGCTACAAGGCTGACAAGCTGCTCGACGTGCTGGCCGCGGACACCCCCGCGAAATTCACCAAGGTCATCGGCCTCACCGTGCGGGATGTTTCCACGAAGAAGGGGAACATCGACGACTGGGGAATCTTCGGCCTGGGCGCGCTCGGAGATCGACCTTGTGTGGTCTCGACCTTCCGCCTGCGGGCCGGAAAGGCCACCGATGAGGTGTTCCTGGTCCGGTTGGTGAAGGTGGTGAATCACGAGCTCGGCCACACCTTCGGGCTCGATCATTGCCCGACCGCCGGCTGTTTCATGCAGGACGCAGGGGGAAAGATCGCCACCGTGGATGGCGAAGGCAACAAACCCTGCGGGGAGTGCGCCGCGCGTTTGCCGGTGGTGAAGTGAAGTTCCAAGTTCCAAGGGCCAAGGGCCAAGTTCCAAAAGGGGGAGGAAACTCGAAATCCTTCTTTGCTAAGCCACACAGCCCGGTTCCGCACCGCGTCCATCCATCGCCTTTTTCCTTCCCTTGCAGGTCCCGATGGGTAGCGTTTAGAAGAGCTTGGTTGTCAATCGCGGCGGATGCTGCGGGACTTCCTACCACAATCAAACCGTCTTCAAGAGGAGACCAGACATGAAGGAAATTAGCCCATACTTTACACGGATCGCCGGCGCTGGAGCTGTGGTTGTCACGCTGGCACTTGCTACGAATGCCTGGTCGCAGAAAGGGAACGCGGCGGCGAGCAACGGGCCGACCTACTACACCCCTGCCACAATACCGATCTTCAATCCCTTTCCTGATGTCACTGACAAGAAGCCTTGGCTGGTGAAGAACCTGGGGCCGGTCGGCATCGGCATCAACCTGATCCGCCCGGGCATGACCATGCAGATCAATAATGTGGAGAAAGGCTCTCCCGCCGAAGCGACAGGCAAGCTTCAGAAAGGTCAGATCATCGAAAGCATCAACGGCAAGGTTCTCAAGGACATCGATCCGCGCATCATCCTCGGAGACATTGTCACCGAGGCCGAGGCCAAGGATGGAAAAGTGGTGCTGAAAATCCAGGGTGCCGGCGACGTAGCTGTGAACATCCCGGTGATGGGCAGCTACAGCAAGACTTGGCCGGTGAACTGCCCGAAGTCCGACAAGATCGTCAGAAACCTCGCCGACCTGATCGCGAAGCAGGACAAGCCGCAATGGGGATCGGTCATTTTCCTTCTCTCCACCGGTGAGGAAAAGGATCTCGAGGTCGTGAAGCGCTGGATGAAGGGCATCAAGAACTACGCCGGGATGAATTGGGACAGAGGCTACAAAGGGCCCGGCCTCTGCGAGTATTACCTGCGCACCGGTGATCAAAGCGTGCTTCCCGAGATCAAACAGATG
>JANOKL010000088.1:0-3011 GCA_031419215.1 Luteolibacter sp.
CCGATGTTCTCCTCACTCAATGCGGCTGGATCCATCTGCAGGTCTGTGGCGGAGAGCGGAAGCTTCAGTCGCTCCCCTTTCTTGACAGCCTCCTGAATCCGCTCCGGCAACTCGGCAAGAGGACTGGCGATTCTCAACGTCTGGCCAGGAAGCGGCTGGGATCCGGAGAATGTCGCGACGACTTCACCACGCGCATCAAGTAGCGGCGCGCCGTTCACGAATACCTTCTCGATGCTGGGATTCCGACCCGCTGCAAAGCTGAACTTCTCCACAGGTGCGCGGCGCGGAACCAATTCCGCGACCATGGAGATTTGCCGACGGGCCAGGATGGGGACCAAGATGGGATTCGGAGCAAATGACGGGGAAAGCACGGCCACCCACGAGCCGATGGGGGTTTGCTCTTTGGCGAGGGTCAGCCACTTCTTCGGCTTGAAAGTGAATTTCACCAACGCAAGTTCCTGGTCGGGAAATACCGCGAGGACTGCAGGTTGCGGGAGCTGGGTCTTTTCCTCGTCATCCGCCATGAACATCGGTCCTGTTTTCCAGGAAAGCGGGGTCAGACTGCACAAGGCCAGCCCGTCGCCACCGATGAAGAACCCAATGAAGGGTAACCATTTCCCATCGACCTGCTGTTGGGTGGTGAAAAGCGCTTGGCGCTTCGTCAGCGCGACATCGAGCAAGCCCGCCGGAGCGGCCTTTGCCATACCAGCCCAAGCTGGTGCCTCCTGCGCGCCGACAGGCGGTGTCAGCAAGCTGACGAAGGAAAGCAGGGCCGCCAGAAGTTTGCTTTTGCGTCCGCCGCAACGGGGACGACCAAGGCGGGGATCGGGGTCTGGGAGTGGGTGTCCGGTCGTCATGCTGGTGATGCCATTTCAGCCAAAATGGCATCCGTATACGGACGGCGCGAGGATATTTCGAGAGGGCGGATCACCGATACGAGTAATACCCCCCACGCCATCGGCCTGGAACTCCGGATGCTGGAGCAGTGGTTAGGCACCAAGATCGTCCGCAAAGAAATCCCCAGAGGCCGAGGCGGCCCGGCGCGCGTCGACTTCGAGGTCCTCACGCTGGGAGTGCGGGGAGGGTGATCCGAAAAGCTTAATCGCCGATCTTCAAGGACGACAAATTTTTCCCTGTGAACAAGACCAGACCACAATTTCGGCAGAGTTGCGCTGTAGTGGTTCTGGCCCCTTCATCATCACGGTGCCTACAAATTCGTTGTCCAAAAAACCAATTCCAGAACGTCCTCTTGTCTCCCTGCGAATGCCAATAAAGATTTCTCGTGTCTGACAGCTTGCCCATTTCCAAATCAAACGAGCATCGAGGACATTTATCGATTGGAACGTGGATCATTGGACACAATTGGTGGGCCTCACAGAATGACCCGATGTGCTAGAAGCGGAAATCTCCTCAGGATTCACTCAATCGCCTTCAAAATCTGCCTGCGCAGCTCGACGGCATCCAACTCGCCGCTGTGCTTCCAGAGGATCTTGCCGCCGGGGCCGATGAGGACGGAGAAGGGCAGGGCACCGGTCCATTCAGGGTCGATGGCGTTGCCGAGCTTGTCGACGTTGTCGCCGATCCAATGGTAGTTCGTCGTCGTCCGGCCTTCGGCGGCGATGTCCTTCAATCGCTGCGAGGGCGTGGCGGCGAATTTTCCGGTGAGGAAGGTCTCGACCTTCTTGCGATCCTCCTTCGGGTCACAGCTCACGGAGATGAACTCGAAGGGGCGGGTGGAGAAACGTCGTGAGGTGTCGACCAGCATCGGAAACTCGGCGACGCAGGGACCGCAGGTGGTGGACCAGAAGTTGATCAGTCGGACGTTCTTCGAAGGATTCGCGGCAAGCTTCTTGGCGGTATCCTCATCGAGATCGGCGACGGTGACAGGGCGCTTTTCCCAAGCCTTCTGCTCGGTCTCGACCGCTTCCTTTTTCCAGAGCCATTTCGTCGAGCAACCCAGCGAGCGGGTCACCGGCTCCTTGATCTCCTCACCCTTGAGCAGGGCCTCGATGGCGTCGACCACCTGGCTTTTCTCGACCGGGGCCTTCGAGCGACCGGCGTCGTCCATGCGGCCGGTGTAGCGGAGCTTGCGCTCGGCATCGAAGACGAAGACGTGCGGCGAGGACTGGGCTCCGCAGGCGGTGGCGAAGGCCTGGGTTTCACCGTCGTAGAGGTAGGGCAGGGTCCACTTGAACTCATCGGCGAAGGGCTTCATTTCCTCGAAGGCATCGCCAAAGGGTGAGTAGCCAAGCTCGTCCGGACGCAGGCCGATCGGGTTGTTCGGATTGATCGCCACGACGGCCACGCCCTTGTCCTTGTAAGCCTGATTTAACGCCTCGATGCGCCCGCCGGCAGCCACGGCATCCGGGCAGTGGTTCGAGGTGAAGATGATCGTCAGGATCTTCGCCTGCGAGTACTCGGAAAGCGTGTGGGTCTTGCCGTCGATTCCCGGCAGCGAGAAATCCGGAACCTTCGAACCAATCGGCAGCACCTTCGGCGGCTCGACGGCCACCAGGTTCATGGAGAACGCCAACGCCAGACAGGAGACGGATTTGGATAAAGTCATACCCTCATCCCAACCCCGCAGTCGGCCTTCCGCAAACCCAAAACCTAAAAAGATGCCCCCGTCGACGAGATGGAAATCTTTCATGACTTGGAGATTCAACCTCCATCCGCGAGAATGCGCTCGGCCATCTGGACGCGCGCCGCCCGCAGCCGGGCGATCAACCAGACGGTCACGAGCATCGCCACCAACAGCCAGAAGTGGAAGGCCCGAGGGATGGCCCGCTCCAGACCTTCCGGCAGTTCGGAAAGCGAAAGCAGGCTGCCCGCCGCATAGATGGGCAGGCTCAACGGAGACATCCCGATCACCCACGACGCGGCCGTGAAAAGCCAGTTGCCGATCGGGAACATCACCGATCCGATCATGATCGGGGCCACGCCGAAGACGATGGTGGCGAGCCCGACGGCACGGCCACCGCGTGTTTCCAACAGCACCTGGAAACCGAGTC
>JANOKL010000089.1:0-5312 GCA_031419215.1 Luteolibacter sp.
TTCTAAATGACTGCTAGTCAGTTGATTGAATTGTCGATTTTCCGTGTATTCCACCACCCGCACCAAACGTGTCCGGTTCCCGGAGTGGCTGTTTCCGCCTCCTTTGTGGTTTTCGGATTCAGTCTTCCCGCTAGCGTCCGCGCATGGCCCGACCAAAGCCCGCGATCATTTTCATTTTCATCACGCTGTTCCTCGATGTGTTCGGGATCGGGGTGATCGTTCCGGTGCTGCCGAAACTGGTGGAGCAGCTTCAGGGCAACAACCTCCAGGCGGCGACGTATTCGGTGGGATGGCTGGGGGCGCTTTATGCGCTGATGCAGTTCGTGTTTTCGCCGGTGCTGGGGAGCTTGTCGGATCGCTTTGGGCGGAGGCCGGTGATCCTGATGTCGCTGTTCGGATCGGGGATCGACTACCTGGTGCTGGCCTGGGCGCCGACGATCGGCTGGCTGTATCTGGCGCGGATCGTGTCCGGGATCACGGCGGCGAATTTCTCGGCGGCCAGTGCCTACATCGCCGACGTGACGCCTCCGGAAAAGCGTGCGGCGGGCTTCGGGGTGATCGGCGCGGCTTTCGGGCTGGGCTTCATCGCGGGTCCGGCGGTCGGGGGACTGCTCGGCACTTATGGATTGCGAATGCCCTTCCTGGTGGCGGCGGGAATCACGCTGCTGAACTGGCTTTACGGCGCCTTCGTGCTGCCGGAGTCGCTGGCTCCGGAAAACCGGCGGCCGTTCACGTGGTCGAGCGCGCATCCGATCAAGGCTCTAACAGCCCTGGGTCGCTGGCCGATCGTGATGGGTCTGGCGTGGACCTATTTCCTGACAATGCTGGCGGGCAATATTTACCAGAGCCTGTGGGTGCTTTACACCGGCGAGCGTTACAAGTGGGACAGCAAGATGGTCGGCTGGTCGCTGACATTGGTCGGCGTGATGGCCGCGGTCGTGCAGGGCGGTCTGGCCGGGCGCATCCTGAAGGTGATCGGCGAGAAACGCGGCGTGTATGTCGGCTTGCTGGCGATGGCGGTGGCGATGGCCTGTTATGGCTCGGCGACACAGGGTTGGATGCTCTTCGGCATCATCCTGATCGGCTCGCTGGCGGGCATCGGCTCACCGGCCACGCAGTCGATGATTTCGCAAGCGGTCCCGGCCGATGAACAAGGCGCGGTGCAAGGCGCGCTGAACAGCATCACCAGCATCGCAGGCGTGCTGGCTCCGCTGATCTGGACCGCGATGTTCTCCTGGGCGATCGCGCCGGAACGCTCGATGAAAATTCCAGGTCTGCCGTTTTATGGCGCAGCGGTGGTTTCGCTGCTGGCGGCGGTGCTGGCGTGGAGGGCGTTTAGAATGGGATCAGTGATCGGTGATCGATGATCCGAAAATGCTTCAATCCAGATACGGGTTGTTCGCGCGCTCGTGGCCGATGGTCGTAAACGGTCCGTGGCCGGGATAGACCTTGGTGGCGTCGGGCAGGGAAAGGAGATGCTTCTCGATGCCTTCGACCAGTTGGAGGCCGCTGCCGCCGGGGAGGTCGCTGCGGCCGATACTTTCCGCGAAGAGAGTGTCGCCGGAGAAGACGAGGTTCATTTCCGCAAGGTGGAAGGTGACGCTGTCGGTGGAGTGGCCGGGGACGTGGGCGAGCTGGAAACTGCGGCCGGCGATTTCAAACGGCTGCGTGAGATTGAGGAGGTGGTCGACGGTGTAGGGCAGGACGGAGATCGGCATGCCCCAACCCCGCGCGACGGATTCGAGCGTGAGATCTTTCGAGTGGGCAGCGAAGGCGTAGAGCGGTACGCCCATTTCCTGGAGCGCGGCGGCGTCCTCGACGTGATCGTAGTGCTGGTGGGTGAGCAGGGCGGCGACGGGCGTGATGCCCTTTGATTTCAGCCAGGCCGAGACGCCTGCGGGAGCATCGATGAGAAGATCGCCCTCGGGACCTGTTAGGAGGTAGGCATTCGTCTGGACGAAGCCGCCGGTGTAGACGTCTGGATTCATGGCTGGGTGCGGAGGTGGTCGATGGCCTCGCGGAGGTCGTCGGGCGTGATCGAGTCTGTTAGAGCGGCGTGACCGGCAGCGGAGATAACGACGAAGCGGATCTTTCCACTCTCGAACTTTTTATCGCGGCTGAGTTTTTCTAGGACGGTCTCGGTGGTGATGGACTCCGGCAGCACGACCGGCAGACGGAAATGGAAGAGCAGGCCGAGGATTTTCGCGGCATCCGATTCACCGAGTCCGGCGCGTTTTTTCGAGAGGAAGACGGCGGCGCGAAGGCCGAGGGAAATCGCCTCGCCGTGGAGCATTTCGCCATAGGGCACGGAGGCCTCGATGCCGTGGCCGATGGTGTGGCCGAAGTTAAGCAAGGCGCGTTCGCCGGTGCGCTCCTCCTCGTCGGCCTCGACGATGCGGGCCTTGATGGCGATGTTCCGCGCGATGAGGTCGGCGGGGACGTCGCGCGAATCGGGGTCGAGCGTGAGGAGTTCGTCGAGCATCGCGGCATCGCGGATCGCGGCGTGCTTGATCACCTCGGCGAAGCCCTCGCGGAACTCGCGGTCGGGCAGGGTGCGGAGGGTTTCGGGGTCGACCAGGACGAGCTTCGGCTGGTGGAAGGAGCCGACGAGGTTCTTGCCCTCGGCGATGTTGACGCCGGTCTTTCCGCCAACCGAGGAATCGACCTGGGAGACGATGGTCGTCGGGATCTGGGCGAAGGGGATGCCGCGATAGAAGATGGCGGCGACGAAGCCCGCGAGGTCGCCGGTGACGCCGCCGCCGAGGGCGACGACGATGGATTTCCGGTCGTGCCCGGCGCGGGTCATCGAGCGGCAGAGGTCCTCGACGTGGCTGAGGGATTTCGAGGACTCGCCGGAGGGAATCGTGTGGAGGGTGGGGGAGAATCCGGCGGCCCCCAGCGAGGTCATCGCGGCCTCGGCGTGGAAGGAGGCGACGACCTCGTCGCTGATGAGCGCCACGCGGCCCTTGAGTCCGGTCCTCGCGAGCAGCACACCCGTGCGGGCCAGCAATCCCGGCTCCACGAGCACCTCGTAGGAGCGATTTCCCAAATCCACGGCAACGGTCGGCATGCGGGGAGCAAGACCAGCGACCGGGCAGGAATCAAGGAGCAAGACAGCGGATGCAGTGCGAAATTCCCTCACGAGACTGCCAGTCAGGCGATCAGGGCCGGGGTTCTACCGTTCAAAGAGATCCCGAGAACCTGTGAGTTGCGCTATTTACAAGGCCGACTAAGAATCGTTCCCTCTGGTCGCACGACCGAGTTTCATCCGCCTTTTCAAAAGGTGGAAGCCCTGAAGCTTTCGTCCGCTGCGCGTCGGTTTTCTGGATCGCAAAGGGCAGGCTGTGCTTGTCCTAGCGTCCGGTTCCCATCAGATCTCACAAAATCCCAACTAAAACCCATCCATGAATCCCATCCTTGGCGTCCTTTACCACTGGCTCGGCGGCCTGGCCTCCGGTTCCTTCTACGTTCCCTTCCGCGGCGTGAAACGCTGGTCGTGGGAAACCTCCTGGCTCGTCGCGGGCGTGTTCTCCTGGCTCGTGGCTCCGTGGTTCTTCGCGCTGCTGAATACCAAAGACGTGGTGGCCACGCTTTCTGAAACGCCCAAGGACGTCTGGGGCTACACCTACCTGTTCGGCGCACTCTGGGGCTTGGGTGGTCTGACCTTCGGCCTGACCATGCGCTATCTGGGAATGTCGCTGGGAATGGCCGTGGCGCTCGGCTATTGCACGGTCTTCGGTACGCTGATTCCCCCGCTCTTCAAGGGAGAGTTCGCTGAAAAGCTACTGGACAAGCCAAACGGCCGCATGGTGCTCGCCGGACTTGTGGTCTGCGTCATCGGCATCGTCGTCACCGCCCTGGCCGGACGTGCCAAGGAGAGCGAGATGAGCGATGCGGAAAAGCGCGAGACCGTGAAGGAGTTCAATTTCAAGAAGGGCATCCTGGTCGCCACCTTCTCCGGCATCATGAGCGCCTGTTTTGCCTTCGGCCTTTCGTCGGGCGACAAGATCGGGGAGATTTCCAGATCCCACGGCACGGCTGAAATCTGGTCCGGTCTTCCGGTCCTCATCGTGGTGCTGCTCGGCGGGTTCACCACGAACTTCATCTGGTGCGTGATGCTGAACGTGAAGAACAAGACGGGTTACGAGTACCTCGCGGCTGAACAGCGGCATCCAGCCCATGGCAAGGACCAGTCCGCCATCGAGAATCCGATCGACGCCCCTGGCATCGAAATGGCCGAACACTCAGGCCTCGGCAGCAAGGGGGGGAGCCTCCGCATCCCTCGCCTCCGCAACTACTTCTTCTCCGCCCTCGCCGGGGTGACTTGGTACTTCCAGTTCTTCTTCTACTCCATGGGGGAGACCCAAATGGGTGATTACAAGTTCAGCTCGTGGACGCTACACATGGCGTCGATCATCATCTTCAGCTCGATCTGGGGTCTCGCCCTCAGGGAGTGGAAGGGTGCGAGTCCCAAGTCCAAGGGTCTGCTCTACGCAGGTCTGGGGATCTTGGTGCTCTCCACGGTGATCGTTGGCTACGGCAACTACATCGGCTCCTCAACCGGCCATTGATTCGCGGTTCCGCCCGCGACGATGAGCCTGCACTTCACCATGAATTTCAGATCGCTCATCCTCGCGGGGCTTTTCGCCTCCGCTTCCCTCTCGGTTTCCGCAGCGGAGTTGCACGTCGCGCCGAATGGCAGTGATGCGAATTCCGGCACGCTGGAATCGCCCTTCGCCACCGTCCAGCGCGCGGAGAAATCGGTATCGCCGGGCGACACCGTCCTCATCCACGGCGGCACCTACAAGGTGGCCCAGTCGCAGATCGCGCGGCTGGGTCGTGGTCGCTCGCAGGTGACCTATCTTTCCAAGAACGGGACGCAGGGAAAGCCGATCCGCTACTTCGCATACGGGAATGAAAAGCCGGTCTTCGATTTCACCGACGTAAAGCCACCGGGTTCCCGCGTCACGGCCTTCCATGTCGCGGGTTCGTGGCTGCATTTCAAGGGCATCTCCGTGGTCGGCGTGCAGGTCACCGTCACCGGCCACACCCAGTCGATCTGTTTCGATAACCAAGGAAGCCACAACATTTACGAGCAGCTCCAGATGCACGACGGCCAGGCGATCGGGTTCTGGCTGGGAGATGGTTCGAACAACCTCGTGCTGAATTGCGACGCCTTCCGCAATTACGACTACACCTCGGAGAACAAGCGCGGAGGTAATGTCGATGGCTTCGGCTTTCACGTCCAGCCGGGCAGTGTCGGCAATGTCTTCCGTGGCTGCCGCGCGTGGTTCAACAGCGACGACGGCTTC
>JANOKL010000090.1:0-10044 GCA_031419215.1 Luteolibacter sp.
GACCGATGGTGCCGATGTTAACGTGCGGCTTGTTCCGCTGGAATGCTTCTTTTGCCATGGTGGTTGTTGGTTCGCTTGAGAGGGTCTGAATTTAAGAAAACAAGGCGGCTGGAGCTCGTGGGGGGAATTGAACCCCCGACCTCATCCTTACCAAGGATGCGCTCTACCCCTGAGCTACACGAGCAACGTGGCGTTGCTTTGCCGTTTCCCACAAGGCGACAAAAATTCCGCGGCCTGCCTCGACTAATCCGGGACTGGACGCGGAACCCCTGAAGTTCTTGTGGGGAAAAGCGGGCGGAACTTAACAAAGTCGACCACTCTGTCAAAAAAAATATCCTTGAAAAGAAGATTTTTCGAGATGCGCTGATTTTAAAGCCCTTGGGAAGGGTCCGCAGGAGCTTCGACCGCCTCATTTTCAATCAAATCCGAGACTCGCCGAACCGCGAGGCAGCGTCCGGTCTCGGGATCGAGGTCCGCGATGACCCCGCAGAGCCGCACCGCGCCTTTGGCGACTGGAAAGCGGGTCGGCAGGCCGGTCTTGAAGCGCCAGACGACGGATTCCACGGATCGACCGAGCACCGACTCCTCCGGGCCACACATGCCGGCATCGGTCAGATAGCCGGTACCGCCGGGAAAGATCGAGTCGTCTGCCGTCTGGACGTGGGTGTGGGTGCCGACCACGAACGAGGCCTTGCCATCGAGAAAACGACCCATCGCAATCTTCTCGCTGGTCGTCTCGGCATGGATCTCCAGGAAAATCATCCGCACGCCCTCCGCGAGCAATCGATCGACCTCCGACTCAGCCGCAATGAAAGGATTCTCAAGCGGTGGCTGCATGAATGAGCGTCCCTGAACCTGCACGACCGCGACTTTGCCCTTCGCAGTCCCCAGCACCACGGATCCGGCACCGGGAGTTCCGGGCGGGTAGTTCAGCGGTCTGAGCAGTCGCGGCTCGGTTGGGAAGTAGTCGACGATTTCCGGCTGATCCCAAACGTGATCACCGGTCGTGACCACCGCCGCACCGGCGCGCAGCAGATCAATGGTGATGCGTGGCGTGATGCCCCTGCCACCAGCGGCGTTCTCGCCATTGACAATGATGAAATCGACTCCTTCCTCCTCGCGATACCTTTCCAAATGGGTGATCACCGCCTTGCGGCCGGGTTCACCGACAACGTCACCGAGAAACAAGATGCGAAGAGAGGACATGATGCGGGAAAGCGTAAAAGCCAAAGTGGCTCGTCGAGCGAGGTAACCACGCAGCCGCCTGCCGCGCCAACCGAATTTCCCGATGCCCCGTTCTTCCTTGAAGGCCCTTGTGCCGATCATTCCGCTTCTGGGACTTGCGATGTGGTGGATTCTGAGAACACCCCCGAGCCAGCCTGCCCCGCCTGTCATTGCTGATTCTTCCCCGGTCCCGATCGAACGCCCGGCACTGGCCCCGCTCGGAGCCATCCCAGCCTGGCAGCAACTCGAAGTCTTCCAGAACTCAATTACCCGCGAGCAGTTCGAGTTGCTGCTGGCCAACATTTTCACCACTGGAGAGGCTTGGAGAAATCTGATCTCCCTCAGTGAAATCGAGGCCGTCATCACGACCGACCTCTCGAAGCCCGGCAGCGAGTTCCGTCTCAAATTCGCCACTGCTGGAAAAGAAGCCACCCCACCCCGCCACTGGCGAACCGCCTCGGAATTACCCGCAGCGCCAGCAGACAAACCTCTTTCCGGACTCAAGATCGCCATCGATCCAGGCCACATCGGCGGCGAGTGGGCAAAGATGGAGGAGCGCTGGTTTTCAGTCGATGGAGGAACTCCGGTCTGCGAAGGCGACCTGACCTTGAAAGTCGCCCGCTTGCTGAAACCGAAGCTCGAAGTCCTGGGAGCCAGCGTTTCCATGGTCCGCAATGCCCCGGAGCCACTCACTCCACTGCGCCCCAGCGATCTCCTGACACAGATCACCCCGGACGACAGTACGAGCAGCGACCCCCAGAGATTGGCAGAGCGCCTCTTCTATCGGACAGCGGAAATCCGGGCCCGCGCCGACCTGGTCAATTCGTCCTTGAAGCCCGATCTCGTGCTCTGCCTGCATTTCAATGCCGAGCCCTGGGGCAATGCCAACGCACCTGCGCTCGTCGACGTCACCCACTTCCATCTCCTGCTCAATGGCGGCTACACCGACGACGAGTTCATGATGGAAGATCAGCGCTTTGAGTTGCTGAAAAAACTCCTTCAGCGCACCCATGTGGAAGAGGTCAACATCGGCACCGATGTCGCTGCCGCCTTTTACTCCGCCACCGGGCTGCCTCCTTACCATTACCGCCCTGAGGCCATGAATGCCCGCACCGTGGCTGGAAATCCCTTTCTCTGGGCCAGGAACCTGCTCGCCAACCGCCTCTATGACTGCCCGGTGATCTTTCTGGAACCCTACGTCATGAACTCACGCGGCGACCACGCCCGCATCCAGGCCGGCGACTACGAGGGGCTAAGGCCGATCCATGGAAAAGATCAGCCATCCATCTTCCGCGAGTATGCAGACGCCTTGGCAAACGGCCTCGCCCAGCACTACCGGAAATCAAGGCCATCACCGTGATCGGTGAGGTTGCCCGGGTATTTTTTGCCGATAGATCTTGCTTCACTAAAAAGTTAAGACCACCGCAGATGATCCGCTTTTTATTGTCCCTTCTCCTTTGTCTTCCGCTTGTCGCCAGAGCTCAGGACGGAGCTCAGCTTTACACCCTCTACTGCGCAGCCTGTCACGCGGCGGACGGAAAAGGCGCGACCGGCGGAACCTTTCCACCACTCGCCGCCAGCCCCTACGTCGCAGGAGATCCGGATCGCGCGGTTAAAATCGTCCTCAAGGGCCTCACCGGCCCGGTCGATGTCCTGGGAAAAGCCTACAACCTCGAAATGCCGCCCCAAGGGGCCGTCCTTCCCGATGATCAGATCGCCGCAATCCTCACCTACGTGCGCTCCTCATGGGGGAACCAAGCGCCCGCCCTCACTGCCGGGCAGGTGAAAACGATCCGCGCCTCGGTTCAGGACCGCAACACGCCCTGGACTGCTGCGGAGATCCTGAAACTTCATCCATTCCCACTCGAAAAGTCCGTCCTCTCCAATCTGCTTTCCAAATCCTTCGTCGGTGATTGGGATGAAATGCCGGATTTCTCGAAGGAAAAGGCGTCCAACGTCGAGGAAGAACACAACGGCATCCTGACCCTTAAAAACGCCCCCGCCGCTGAAAACTTTGGCATGGTCTGGACCGGCGATTTCGTAGCCCCCACCAACGGCCAGTTCACGTTCGTACTCGATGCGGATGACGGTGCGACTCTTTACATCGACAACAGCAAGGTCCTCGACATCGAAGGCATTGGCCCCATGGACGGTTCCCGTTCAAAGGAAGGCACCCTCACCCTGCTCCAGGGAAGTCATCCCTTCCGCCTCGAGTATTTCCAGAAAAAGGCCAACAAGGGACTCGCCCTCGCGTGGTTCTCGAACCGTGCGAAAAACCTGCACTGGCTCACCGAAGACACCACCGTGACCAAGAACAAGCAACGCGTTCCGATCCCCATCGGACCTGCTGGCGACCGCCCCACCGTTTACAGAAATTTCATCTCCGGCACCACCCCGCGCAGCATCGGCGTGGCCTTTCCCGGCGGCATCAATCTCGCCTACAGCGCCGACCATTTCGCGCCGGAACTCCTCTGGACCGGAGCCTTCCTCGACGGGGCCAACAAGTGGGCCGAACGCGGCACCGCCGACAACCCACCCGCCGGACAAAACGTCGTCCACCCGACCAAGAGCCGCGCCTTGCCGGAGAGCGCCCGATTCACCGGCTACGAGATCGACTCCGCAGGAAATCCAACCTTCTGCGTCGCCATTGGCTCCGGCACCCTAACCGACTCCTACCACGCCGCGCCAAACTCTCTTGTCCGCAAGCTCACTCTAACAGGCAGCGGCCCGGCCGTTGAACTGCTTGTCTTCGACAAACCCGACGAACCCACGCTCACCCTCAGTGCCGACGGCGCTTCATTGGAGAAATCCAAGAACCGCACCACCCTCAAGCTCACACCCGGCAAGCCCGTCACCCTCACCTACCGCTGGAAATAAAACCTCCAGTCATTCAACCAACTTCCCAAATGCCCAATCCCTCTTCCCTTCAACGTTCGATGTTCAACGTCCGATGTTCGATGTTCCTCGGATCTTCAATGCTCCTCCTCTCGGCCCTCGCCAGCGCGGCCGAGCCACCCGCTTTCTATCTCCGCGAGGAAATCCCCCTCCCTCCCGGCGAGGTCATGGAAATCGGCTCCATCGCCCTGATGCCGGACCAACAGGTCGCCGTTACCACCCGCCGTGGCGACCTCTGGATCTGCAAGGGGGCCTACGGGGATGACCTCAGCAAGGTGACCTGGAAAAAATTCACCGAGAACCTCCACGAACCCCTCGGCATGTTCTGGAAAGACGGCTCGCTCTGGCTCACCCAGCGCCCGGAAGTCACCCGCATCACCGACAAGGACCACGACGGCATCGCCGACAAGTTCCAGACCATTTGCCAGGACTGGGGAATCAAGGGCGACTACCACGAATACGCCTTCGGCAGCGAGCCAGACAAGGAAGGCAACATCTGGGTCGTCCTAAGCCTGACCGGTTCCTGGAATGCGGAATCGGACTGGCGCGGCTGGGCCGTCCGTGTCACGCCGGATGGAAAAATGATCCCCACCTGCTCCGGCATCCGCTCTCCCGGCGGCATCGGCATGAATGCGGAAGGCGACATGTTCTACACCGACAACCAAGGCACCTGGAACGGCTCCTCATCCGTCAAATGGCTTAAGCCCGGCTCCTTCCAAGGCAATCCCACCGGCAACAAATACCACAAGCTCGCCAACCTGCCCGCGCCGCCGGAAGTCGCCAGCAAGTCCCGCATTCTAACAGAACGCACCCGCTTTCCGGACTTCATCCCACCCGCCGTCATCCTTCCCCACGGACTTGTCGGCCAATCGCCCACCGCCATCATCTGTGACCAGAGCGGTGGAAAGTTCGGCCCATGGGAAAAGCAGCTCTACATCGGCGAACAAACCCACTCCCAGGTCCAGCGGGTCTGTCTTGAAAAGGTCAAGGGGCTCTATCAGGGCGCCGTCTTCCATTTCCTCGAAGGCTTTGAGGCGGGCATCATCCCCATGCGGCTCGATCAGGAAAAGGGCATCCTCTTCGCCGGTGGCTCCAACCGTGGCTGGGCCTCCCGCGGCACCAAGCCCTTCACCTTCGAGCGCGTGAAGTGGACCGGTAAAACTCCCTTCGAAATGCAGACCCTCACCGCCGCCCGCGACGGCTTCGATGTCAGCTTCACCGAACCCGTCGATCCCACCACCGCTGGAAATCCCGCCAGTTACTCGATGGACACGTTCACCTACATCTATCAGTCCGACTACGGCAGCCCGCAAGTCGACGCCACCACTCCCACCATCACGTCCGCCACCGTTTCCGCGGATCGGAAATCCGTCCACCTCAAGGTCGATGGCCTCGTCCGTGGTCACATCCACCACCTCGAGGCCAAGGGCGTGAAGTCCGCCAGCGCGCAACCGCTCTGGCACCCGGAGACATGGTACACGCTGAACGAAATTCCCGACTAACCGAATGCTCCTTCGCCTGATAGCCGCACTGTCGATCTCGAGCCCGCTCCTTGCCCAGGACGGACCCCAGCTTTACACACTCTACTGCTCCGCCTGCCACGGGGCCGATGGACAGGGAGCCACCGGCGGCACCTTTCCTCCGCTCGCTGGCAGCCCCTATCTGGCGGGGGATCCGGACCGTGCCGTCAAGATCGTCCTCAAGGGCCTGACCGGGCCCGTGGACGTTCTGGGAAAGGCCTACAACCTCGAAATGCCACCTCAGGGAGCCGCACTTCCCGATGACCAGATCGCAGCCATCCTCACCCACGTCCGCAGCTCATGGGGAAATCAGGCGGGCCCCGTCACCACCGAACAGGTCAAGACGATCCGTGCCTCGGTAGCCGATCGCGTCATGCCGTGGACCGCTCCGGAAATCCTCAAGCTCCACCCGCTGCCCTTGGAGAAAACCGCCCTCACCCACCTCACCTCCAGAGTTTACAAGGGTGAGTGGAAATACCTCCCGGATTTCAGCAAGCTGAAGGCCGAGAACATCGAGGAAGAACACGACGGCATCATCAGTCTCACGGATTCCCCTTACAAGGAGCACTACGCCATGGTCTGGGAAGGCACCTTCGAGGCAGCCACCGAGGGCGACTATTACTTCCGTCTCGACTCCGCCGGAGCCGCCCGGATCATCTTCGACGACGCCGTTCTAACGGAACTCAACGGCTTCGGCCCGATGGATGGTTCCCGCGCCCAGGGCGACATCTCCACCCGCGCCAAAGGACCTCACTCGATCCGTGTGGAATACATCCAGAACGCCGGAGCACCTGGCATCGCCATCGGCTGGAAAGCTCCCGGCTCCGACCAGATGAAATGGCTCACCGACCCGCCTGCCAGCGTCACTAAACCTCGGCCATCCATCCTGCTCGCATCCGCTGGCGAGCGTCCCGTGGTCTATCGGAACTTCATCGACGGCACCACGCCCCGCTCCATCGGCGTAGGCTTTCCAGGCGGCCTCAATCTCGCCTACTCCGCCGACAACCTCGCACCCGAACTGCTCTGGACCGGCAAGTTCATCGACGCCGCACCGAAATGGCTCCAGCGCGGCACCGACAAGAATCCACCCGCCGGGGAGAATGTCGTTCAATCCACAAGTTCGCGAGCCCTGCCGGAAGAAGCCCGCTTCAGTGGATACGAAGTGGACGGTGCCTCTACTCGCTTCCTCAGCAAGATCGGTGAACACACTCTCATCGACTCGTTCCACACCGAGGCTGGAGTCCTGCATCGCCGCGTTTCTGTCGAAAGCGGCTCGCCACCCATCAAACTGCTCGTCGCCGATCATTTGAAAAATCCGTCCATACGGAACAACAAAGGAGTCCATTCGGTGGAGTTGGATCATGGCTGGACGGTCGAGTTCACCCGCTCGGAAAACTTCACGGTCGTGGACCAAAAGCTTTATCTGAAGATCGAAACCGGCATTTTTAATTTTGCCTACAAGCAGATCAAAACGCCGCCGCGCGAGTGATCTGATTTAGCCACGAACTCACGCGAGGATGCCGGATGGCCTCCCCGGACTCCACCGGAAATCATGGAGATCTCTTCGGTTGGAGAAATCGTTCGGGCATTTTTGCCGATAGATTCCACCTTTGCGGAAAGTTAAAGCCTCCCCACATGACTCGCTTCCTATTGCCCATCCTCAGCACGTTCCCGCTGATCGCCGCAGCCCAGGACGGTGGCCAGCTCTACACCACCTACTGCGGCGCCTGCCATGGAGCGAATGGAGAAGGTGCCCAGAACGGGCAGTTTCCCCCGCTCGCGGGTTCACCCTGGCCACTTGGAAATCCGGATCGCGCGATCAAGATCGTGCTGATGGGACTAAACGGACCGGTCGAGGTCAACGGTCGCACCTGGAATCTTGAAATGCCACCGCAAGGAGCCGCTCTGCCGGATGACCAGATCGCCGCCATCCTGACCTACGTCCGCAGCTCATGGGGAAACAAGGCCGCCGCCATCACCACCGATCGCGTGAAGACCGTCCGCGCCGCGCTCGGAAATCGTTCCACTCACTGGACCGCCCCGGAAATCCTCAAGCTCCACCCGCTCGAAGTCACCCCGCCGATCAAGGACCTCATTTCCCATGTCTACGACGGCACCTGGAACAACCCGCCGGATTTCAGCACCCTCAAGCCGGCCGCCACGGAGGAAGAACAGAACGGCCTCATTTCACTGAAGAAGGTCGGGAAAAAGGATCACTACGGCGTGGTCTGGGAAGGCACTCTGGAACTTCCGTCCGATGGCATGTTTGAGTTCCTCTTCGATGCCGATGATGGCGGGCGACTGATCCTCGACTCCAAGACCCTCGCTGAAATCAAGGGCACCGGCCCCATCGAATCCCGAGCTGTCCAGGCAGCTCAAAAGCTCACCAAGGGCCCCCACAAGCTCCGCGTCGAGTATTACGAATTCGAGGGACAGGAGGAAATCCGCGTCGCGTGGCGCAAGAAGGGCAGCCCCGCCTGGAACTGGCTCTCGGATGCGAAAGGCACTGCAGCAGGAGGTGGCAAAAAGTGGCCGGAGATCCCGATCGAGGCCACCGCCGGACGCACCGCCATTTATCGAAACTTCATCAAGGGCACCACCGCCCGCGCCATCGGCTTTGGCTTCCCCGGCGGGTTCAACCTCGCGTGGAGCGGCGACAACCTCCAACCGGAACTCATCTGGAAAGGCAAGTTCATGGACGGCGGCCACCACTGGACCGACCGCGGCCAAGGTGCCGAACCTCCCGCCGGAGAAAAGGTCATCACCCTCAACACCACCCGCCATCTGCCGAAGGAAGCCCGCTTCAAAGGCTACAGGCTCGACCCCGCCGGCAACCCAACCTTCTCCATCCTGATCGGCGACCGCATCCTCCTCGACTCCTGGCGCTCCGGACCAGACGGACTCATCCGCCAGCTCACCCTCAAGGGCACTGGAGCAGGCTTGGAACTCCTCCTCTGCGATAAACCGGCAGCCGAACTGACCCTCCAGATCGACAACGCCGCGCCTGCCTCCCCGACTGCCCCGAGCACGATCAATCTAACACCCGGCAAGACGACCACCGTCACCTATCGCTGGAAGTAATCCTCAACCCTTTTCCAAAATGCCTTACGTCTCTTTCTCTTCCCTTCGACGTTCAATGTTCAATGTTGGACGTTCAATGTTCCCCCTCTCCTTCTCTTCCCTTCGACGTTCAATGTTCGATGTTCGATGTTCAATGTTCCTCGGATGTTCGATGTTCCTCCTCACCGGCCTCTCCCACGCCGGCCAGGAGGAATACTACCTCCGCCAGCAAATCCCCACGCCTCCCGGCGAAATCATGGAGCTCGGCTCGATCGCCCTGCTTCCCGACAAACAGATCGCCGTCGCCTCGCGTCGCGGCGACGTCTGGATCTGCAAGGGTGCTTACGACGAGGATCTCTCGAAGGTCACCTGGAAAAAGTTCGCCACCGGCCTGCACGAGCCCTTCGGCATGTTCTGGAAGGACGGCTCGCTCTTCCTCACCCAGCGCCCGGAAGTCACCCGCCTCAAGGATGAGGACGGTGACGGCATCGCCGACACCTACGAAACCCTCTGCGACCAATGGGGCATCAACGGCGACTACCACGAATATGCCTTCGGCACCCCGCCGGACAAGGAAGGCAACATCTGGGTCGTGCTCTGCCTCACAGGCTCCGGTGGCGCTGCCTCCGATTGGCGCGGCTGGTGCATGCGCGTCACTCCGAAGGGCGAAATGATCCCCACTTGCTCCGGCATCCGCTCTCCCGGCGGCATCGGATTCAATGCGGAAGGCGATGCCTTCTACACCGACAACCAAGGCCTCTGGAACGGCTCGTCCTCGCTCAAATGGCTCAAGCCGGGCTCATTCCAGGGAAATCCCACCGGCAACAAGTATCACAAGCTCGCCAATCTGCCCGCCCCACCGCAGCCCACCGATCCCTCGCGCACGATGACCGAGCGGAAAAAGTTTCCCGACCTCGTCCCCCCCGCCGTCGTCCTGCCGCACGGAAAAGTGGGCAACTCCCCCAGCGGCATGGCCGCTGATACCACCGGCGGCAAGTTCGGCCCCTGGGCCAAACAAATGTACATCGCCGAGCAAACCGCCTCGCAAGTCCAGCGGGTCAACCTCGAAAAGGTCAACGGACTCTACCAAGGCGCGGTCTTCCATTTCCTCGGCGGCTTCGAGGCCGGTCTCGTCCCCATCCGCCAAGCGGAAGACGGCACCCTCTTCGTCGGCGGCACCAACCGTGGCTGGGCCTCCAAGGGCACCAAGCCCTTCACCTTCGAGCGCGTCCGCTGGACCGGCAAGACGCCGTTTGAAATCCTGACCATGACCGCCACTCCCGACGGCTTTGAACTCACCTTCACCGCCCCCGTCGATCCCGCCGCCGCTGGCAACCCCGCCTCT
>JANOKL010000091.1:0-1686 GCA_031419215.1 Luteolibacter sp.
AGGAAAACGGCTTCATTTTCGAGCGCGAGGCCGCCAGCGAGCGGCTCGCCGTTTCGCCGTGAGGCAGTGAGAGGTGAGTGGTGAATCGTAAATGGTGAATGGTGGAAGAGTTCCACTGATGAACCGGCGACCGACCACTTACCCTTCACCATTTACCACTTACGATTCACTCTCCAAATGGACTACACTTCCAAAATCGCCAGCCACGTGGCCGGCATTCCGCGCTCCGGCATTCGTGACTTTTTCGAACTCGTGCAAGGCCGCGAGGGCGTCATCTCCCTCGGCGTGGGCGAGCCGGATTTCGTGACCCCCTGGCACATCCGCGAGGCCGCGATCTACTCGCTCGAGAAGGGGCAGACGACCTACACCTCGAACCTCGGGCTGCTGTCGCTGCGCAAGGCGATTTCCAAGTATGTGGCCTCGTTCTTCGAGGTCGAGTATGAGGCGTCCAAGGAAGTGCTCGTCACCGTCGGCGTGTCCGAGGCGATCGACATCGCGCTGCGGGCCCTGCTCAACCCCGGCGACGAGGTGATCTACCACGAGCCCTGCTATGTTTCCTACTGCCCGAGCATCGTCATGGCTTACGGAAAAGCGGTGGCCGTGGAGACCAGCAAGGAGGATGGGTTCTCGCTGAAGCCGGAGAAACTCGCCGCCGCGATCACGCCCCGCAGCCGGGTGCTGATGCTGAATTTCCCGACCAATCCGACCGGGGCCGTCGCCTCGAACGAGGACCTCGAAGGCATCGCCAAGCTCTGCATCGAGCACGACCTGATCGTCCTTACCGACGAGATCTACAGCGAGCTGCGCTACGATGGCGTTAAGCATGTCTCGATCGCCTCGCTGCCCGGCATGAAGGAGCGGACGATCCTGCTCCACGGCTTCTCGAAAGCCTTCGCGATGACCGGCTTCCGACTCGGCTACGCCTGTGCGCCGCAGCCGATCATCGAGGCGATGATGAAGATCCACCAGTATTCGATGCTCTGTGCGCCGATCATGAGCCAGAACGCCGCGCTCGAAGCCTTGGAAAACGGCACACCTTCGATGATCGCGATGCGCGACAGTTATCATCAGCGTCGGGATTTCCTGGTGAAGCGGCTCAACGAGTTCGGCCTCTCCTGCCACATGCCGGGCGGCGCATTCTACGTCTTCCCTGACATCCGAGCCACGGGCAAATCCAGCAAGGATTTCGCCATGGGCCTGCTCGCGGCGGAGAACGTCGCGGCGGTTCCCGGCAGCGCCTTCGGTCCCAGCGGCGAGGGTTTCCTCCGCTGCTGCTACGCCACCGGCTTCGATGACCTGAAGCTGGCGATGGACAAGATGGAGCGCTTCGTTGGCAATCTCTAACAGATTCATGAAGACCGTCCCGCAGAACGATGCCGAAGTCAGATCGTTCACGCGGGCGCACGTGGTGCCGTTCTTCGTCTTCATGGCTTTCCTGCTGCTCCTGCAAATCGCGGGCACCTGGATCACCTGGAAGCACCCGGATGCACCGTGGTGGCGTCGTGCTCCGGAGCAATGGCTGTATCCGTTGCAGGCACTGGTGACGTGTGCGTTTCTGGTGTGCTATCGAAACTACTATGACTTTCGTTGGTCGTGGAAATCGTCACTCGTTGGAGTGGTTTTCGGAGTGGTCGGCATCGGGATCTGGCTGCTTCCCACAACGCTCTACGATCGTCTCGGTCTGAT
>JANOKL010000092.1:0-3666 GCA_031419215.1 Luteolibacter sp.
TCGACCTTCAGACCTTCGACGGCCCGATCTTTTCTTCGACCAGCTTGAAGCGGATGTCGAAGTGCCCCTGGCTGTGCTTCTGGCAGCAGTTGTAGCAGGCCACCATGCGCCGGATCTTCTTCACGCGGCGGAAGCTTTCGAAGCACCACGGGCAACTGTAGACATACTTGCGCTGCATCCGCTTCCGCTTGAAAGGCAGCGTGTGGTAGGGCTGCTCGTTGGGAATGCCAAGCTCGGCGCAGGCGGCCTGCCACTCCGGTCCATGCGGCTCAATCCGGCGGCGGCCGCAACGCTCGTAGGCAACGAGGTGGGCGAGTTCATGACGGATCGTGCGCCACAATTCCTCGGGCGCGACTTCCTTGAGCTTCGGGTTCAGCTCGATCGTCCGGTCCGGCCACCACGCACGACCGGCAGTGGTCTGCATGCGAGCGTTCCAGGAAACGCGGACCTTGCGTGCGAGTTCCGGCAAATCGAGCGAGTTCGCCGTTTCCACGCACCAGACGGTGAGGCCGGTGTCATGGCCGAGAATCGCCTGCGGACCGGGCTTTCGGGACGGTTTGACAGCCTGCCACGCGTTCCATCGGAACTCGATTTGGCGCGACCATGAACCCATGTGTGGTTCGCTATCACAACGTCCCGTGGCTGGCAACGAGAGTCGTGAAAAAACGTGGAGCAGTGCGGGCCTTCGCGAGACACTGATCGTGAAATTCAGGGGGCGAGATTTCACGAACCTCCCACCGATGCCAGTTTGGAGTTTCGCCCCGCCCTGAAACGGTTAGTTTCCGCCCCGTCATGGAGTCATCCGATCATCCAACGCCCGGCGGCTGGCGTTCCTTCTGGGCCTTGGTGGCCATGCAGATCGCGCAGGCATTCAATGTGAACGCCGCGAAGTTCATCCTGATGGCGCTCGGGGCGTGGCTGATCGAACGGCACATGGCACCGAAGGGCGTCGAGCACTTGGTGACCGTGATGCTGGTGCTGCCTTACGTGATCTTCGCCCCGACCTGCGGCTGGTTTTCGGACCGCTTCGCGAAAAGCTCGGTGGTCCAGTGGACTTCGTGGCTTCAGATCCTCGCACTGGCCTTCACCGGCTGGTCGATTCATGCAGGTCACTTGATGTGGGCGATCGGTGGCTTTTTCCTGATCTCCACCCAGGCCGCGCTGCTCAGTCCCTCGAAGGTCGGCGTGGTGAAGGAACTCGTGGGCAGCTCCAAACTCGGCTTCGCCAGCGGTGTGATGGAAGGCACTGTCATCCTCGCCATCCTGGCCGGTCAAATCATCGGCGGCACCTGGTTCGATGCCCGGCTCGGCCCGGACGTTGGAGGCTACGAGGCGGCGATCACCCCTTTCTACTGGCTGCTGCTCATCGCGGCGGTGTCGGTGGGCCTCAGCTACCTGATCCAGCCTTCGGCGAAGCATCCCGGCGTGCCGTGGTCGATCAAGCTCGCGACCAGCCACGTCAGCGACCTGCGGGAACTCTTCTCTTCCACCCAGCTCAAACTCTGCGGACTCGGCGTCGCGTTCTTCTGGGGCTTCGGCGGATTCATCGCCTTGATCGTCCTGCAGGTCGCCGAGACCCTCCACGGCGGAGGTGGAAAAGGCACCGGCACCACCTTCGCGCATCTCTGGACCATGGCGGTCATCGGTATCGCCATCGGCAGCGTCGGAGCCGGACTGATCAGCCGGAAGCGCATCGAAATGGGGCTCGCCCCGCTCGGTGGCCTCGTGATGACGGCAGGCACAATCGCGCTGGCGGTCTGTCCCCTCAACTCGATCTGGCAGATGCTCATGCTGATCATCGCCGGGGCGGGCGGCGCGGTGTTTCTGGTACCGCTCCAGGCGATCCTCCAGGACGCCCCCGAAGAACATCGCCGCGGCACGGTCCTCTCAGCGTCCGGCTTGCTGAACAACCTCTCCGGTATCGGCTTCACCGCCCTGCAGTTCGGACTGAAATACACTGGCGTCTCGATCGGTCTCCAGTTCGCCATCCTCGCGATCCTGACCACCTTCGTCACCTGGATCGCATTTCGTCACCTCGCCATCGACTTCATCCGGCTCATCGGGCTGGCCGCGATCCGCACGGTCTACCGCATCGATGTTTCAGGCGCATCGAATATTCCCGAGAAGGGCGGCGTACTGCTGCTGCCGAATCACGTCACCTTTGCCGATGCGTTTTATCTAACAGCCGCTTGTCCGCGCCGCATTCGTTTCGTGATGGACGAGACCTTCATCGCCAACTTCTGGGTCCGCCGTTTCACGGAAATTTTCAATACGGTGAACATCGCGCGCGACAATCCACGTGAGGCGATCCGTGGGACGATTGATGCCCTGAAGGAAGGGCACGTCGTCTGCCTTTTCCCGGAAGGCCAGATCACCCGCACTGGCACACTGGTCGCCCTCGAACGCGGCTTCGAGCTGATCGCCAGACGCGCCAACTGCCCGCTGATTCCCGTGTGGGTCGATGGCTCCTGGGAGTCGATCTTTTCCTACGAACGTGGGCCCGGATTCTGCAAGAAACCCTACCGCCTCCCTCATCCGCTCAGCGTCGCGTTTGGAGAAACCCTCCACAGAGAACACATCGACCTGCAGGCCATTCAGCACGCGCTGCTCAAATCCTCCGCCACAGCGCTCGCGGGGAGATTTCATGACAGGCAAACCTCCGCCGCCGTGATCAATGCCCACCAAATCGGACAGACCAGCGCACTCCCGCGCAACCAGGCTTTTCATGCTCTGGAGCACGATACGACCAGCAACGAACTGAGCCAAGTGCTCAGCTCATTCAGTGAGCAGTTCGGATCGGCATTCAAGCGACACTCCGCCATCCACGAATCGTCCACGATCTGGATCGGAGGCCACATACTTCGCGAGACACTCGCATCCTCCAGCGGCCACGCGATCACCTTCCATGACTTCAGCACGGAGGCCTTGGTCGCACTGAATCAACCTGGCGTCCTCCACCTCCCGGGCCTGGCCATCAACGGCGTGATCGTCGCCATGTCGATGCCTGACCCTTTCCAGAAGGGCGACGCTCCGATCCAGCTCGGAACGAAACCCGGCACGTGGGGGAAACTCCTGCCTGGCTTCCATTTGATTACGGATGAAAGCGGCGAACTCCGCGCCCACGGCCCCTCTGCCCCAGAGGAAGGACTGGCGCTGCCTCGCGGCACCTCGCTGGACGCTGAAGGCTTCCTGGTCGCGCCCTCCAATGCCCACGGATCATGAGGTGGCTCGATCGACTTGCCGCCACGGTCCTGATCGACCTCAAGGACGGCACCGCCACCCTCGGCAAGGGCACCTTTCCCGCACGCACCATTCGTGAAATCAGCGAAATCATTTCTCAGGAGCCCCGACTCCGCGGTTACTTGTGGATTGAAAAAAGCAACCGCTGGAAGTTCTCCGACTCCATCCCCGAGCCGATCCAACAACGCATCCGAAATGTCCTCGCCAGCTTGTGATGCTGCGCCCGTCTGCTAGAACCCACAGACCGACATGCCGACCGCACGCGTCCTGATCGACGGCCCCTCCGAGCTCGTCTTCGACTACGCCATCCCCGCCGGGCTCAATGTCCAGGCCGGCTGCCGCGTGCGCATCCCGCTGCGGCGAAAATCCTCCACCGGCACCGTGCTTTCGGTCGAGGAAGAGCCACCGGGCGACTTCGCCCTGCGC
>JANOKL010000093.1:0-2558 GCA_031419215.1 Luteolibacter sp.
CCGGAGAGGGCCGCCAGCGTGGAAAATCCGTCGCTGAGTGAGACAGGAGCAGTGTGGACCACTTTCTCAGGAAGCTTTCCCCGCCACGAGATGACCCATGGGTTGCTCGGATCGGATGCGCCGGATGCCCTCATCGGCTCCCTGGCGATGCCGACGACGATGCAGCGTGGCAGTTCAAGACGATCCAGATCGGCCAGGATCGTATCGCCAACCGCGCTGCAACCCTTCGGCAGATTGATCTGGAGAAAAAACGATCCTTTCGACTCCGCCAAAGACGAGAGATGCGAGGAAATCTCCGCCGCAAGAACCTTGGCCAGAGGACCCGATTTCCTAGACCATCCCTTCACATCGCGCAACCAAGGATCGACGTCCGAGTTACCCCAACGATCCCCCGGTGAGTTCAATCCCGATCCTCCAAGAACCAGGACCTCCCCAAAGCCTCGATCCTCTGGACGAAACGGCAGCGCATCCCCCAGCCCCCATTCGCCAAACATCGCGGTGCGGTACCCGGCAGCCTTGAACATCTCCGACATCAGCGGCACGTCCGGCCGGATCCACTGGCGCCCACCCCGGACATGGCTGACTCCGGCGCGCAACTCATGGCAACCACTCAGCCACGCAGCCAAGTTCGCCGTTGGATTCGGTCCGGACGGAACGCAGGAAAAACTGACGCCCCTGTCCGCGAGTTTCCGCCACCAGGTGGTTTCAGTCGCTCCATCGCCCCGGATCACCACCACGCTGGGCCGGACCTCGCGTGCCTGCACGAAGCCCGCCGAAAGGGCGATTGCGATTGCGGCGAGCTTGCGGACGGAGAGCATGGACAACATCTGATCCCGTCATGAACTCCGACCGCAAGCCCTTCCGTGTGCTCTTTGTCTGCATGGGCAACATTTGTCGCTCCCCCGCCGCCGAGATCGTGTTCCGGAAACAGGTCGCCGACGCCGGGCGCACGGCGGATTTCACCATCGATTCCGCCGGGACCCTCGGCTACCACGCGGGAAAAGGCCCGGACTCCCGCATGGCCGCCACCCTCTCGGCACGCGGCTACACGATTTCCGGAAAAGCCCGTCAGATCCGCGAGCGGGACTTGGAGGACTTCGACCTCATCCTGGTGATGGATCAGGACAATCTCTCGAATGTCCGCGCGCTTGATCGCCAGCAGCAGCATCGCGACAAGATCCGGCTCTTCACCGACTACTGCACCGAACACGACGCGCATGAAGTGCCGGACCCTTATTACGGCGGACAGGCCGGATTTGAAAACGTCGCGGATCTGGTTGAAGACGCGGCGGCCGGTCTGTTAGCCTCCGTCCCAACGTGACTGTCGCCATTCCCCTGCTCCGCCGGTTCCTGATTCATCCGCTGCTCGTCCTTTCCCTCGCCTCCTGCGCGCCCAGCCTGACGAAGCGGGAAAAGGCCATCGCCACCGCTTGGCGATACTCGACGATCGAGTGGATGCCGACCGACACCGCCAGCTTCCACGGCAAGGACAGGCAGGGCATCGAGGTCCACACCCCCGACGCCACCCTTCCGGCCCACGGCTTCGCCAACGGCTGGTGGAAGCCCGGCCAACCCGCGCGCGGCATGCCTTACCAGTGGGGCGGATTCGACACGCCGGAGTCGTTCCAAAGCGCGCTCGCGAAGGGCAAATACGCCGGCGACATCGGCTCGTCGGAAAAGCAGAAACTCGGCGACGCCGGCGTGAGTCGCGAGGCCTGTGGGATCGACTGCTCGGGCTTCATCTCCCGCTGCTGGGACCTGCCGCGTCCCTATTCCACCAAGCAACTGCCCTCGATCTGCGACAAGCTTTCCTCCTGGGACGAATTGAAGCCCGGCGACATCCTCCTGAACCACCGCCACGTCCTGCTCTTCAAGGGCTGGAAAATCCCCGGCAAGGAACTCTACGCTTACGAAGCCGGTCCCTTCCCCGTCTGGCGGGTCAACGCCGCCGCCCTGGAAAGCGCCAAGCTCGCGAAGAACGGGTATGCGCCTTGGAGATATCGGGGGATGATGGATTGAGTGACGGGAAGGATTAGGACCGAGAGGAGAAATAATCTTGAGATTTCGTGCTACCGTGCCACCGTGCAGCACTCAACCGTCATGAACGTCACCCTCAAACTCCCTGACGATCTCTGCCGCGAGGCGAAACACCGCGCCATCGACGAATCAAAATCGCTGTCTGCATGGGTTGCAGGCGTGGTGGAGCGGGAACTGGCTACTGGAAAGGAACCCTCACCCAAGCATCGCACTTTGATTGAAATCTTCGGCGGTGATGAGTTCACCGACCGAGATTTTCCCCTCGAAGATCGCAGGGCGGGCAAGGTTCGGGAGTTTTCATTCGAAGACTGATGTCTCTCTTGCTCGATACCGTCACCCTCTCGGAGTTTCGGAAAAAAGCCGATGCCCATCCAGCGGTTATAGCTTGGCAAAAATCCGTTGTCGGGCAGAAGCATTGGCTGAGTGTCATCACCCTGAACGAAATTCGCTACGGCTACCGCAAAGTAGAGAAACGCGACCCAACTTTTTCAAAAAGCCTGCAGCGCTGGTATCAGGGAATC
>JANOKL010000094.1:0-4426 GCA_031419215.1 Luteolibacter sp.
TGGTGGCGTGCAGGTCATGGACATGCATTGGCTTGTCGACCGCGCGGAAGCCGAATTCATCAGTGGCTCCATGGACGTAGCCGCCCTTCACGCCACCGCCGGCGAGCCACATGCTGAAACCGTAGTGATTGTGATCCCGGCCCTTCATGGTGCCCGCATTCGAACCCGCCTTCGGCATTTCCACCACCGGCGTGCGGCCGAATTCCCCGCCCCAGATGACGAGGGTGTCATCGAGCATGCCGCGCATTTTCAGATCGGACAGGAAAGCCCCGATCGCCTGATCGCATTCGCCCGCGAGACGGCGGTGATCCTCGATGTTATCGTGGCTGTCCCAGGGCTGGTTGTTGCCGTGCCAGAGCTGGATAAAGCGCACGCCGCGCTCAAGAAGCCGACGCGCCATCAGGCACTGGCGGGCGAAATTTCCGGGCCCATACATCGCCTTGATCGGCTCCGGTTCCTTGGAAACATCAAAGGCGTCCGTGGCCTCGCTCTGCATGCGGTAGGCCAGCTCGAAGCTGCGGATGCGGGCCTCCAACTGCGGGTCGTGCGCGTGCGAGGCGAGGTGCTGCTCGTTCAATTCACGCAGCAGCGAAAGCTCCCGAGCCTGCCGTGAATCACGGGCGCCGGGGTTCTTGAGATTCTCAATCATCCGCTCGATATCCTGGATCGAGGTGTCGAGATAGGTGCCCTGGAAGCGGCCGGGGAGAAAGGACGAGCGCCAGTTTTCGCCGCGCTTGATCGGCATGCCGCCGGGACACATCGAAATGTAGGCGGGCAGATTATCGTTGGCGCTGCCGAGTCCGTAGCTGACCCACGAGCCCATCGACGGACGGGAAAGCCGGGCATCACCGCAGTTCATTAGCATGAGTGACGGCTCGTGGTTCGGCACGTCGGCAATCATCGAACGGATCACACAGAGATCGTCCGCATGCTTGGCGGTGTGCTTGAAGAGCTCGCTGACCTCCAGGCCGGATTGGCCGTATCGGTCAAAGGCGAAGGGCGAGCGAAGGGCCGCGCCGGTGGGGCGTTCGGTCTTCAGTCCTTCGAGCGGAATGACTTTCCCGTGCTGGGCATCGAGCGCGATCTTCCGATCAAAGGTGTCCACTTGCGACGGCCCGCCGTTCATGAAGAGATGGACGACACGCTTCGCCCGCGGTGCGAAATGCGGACCGGTCATCTCGCCCGGCATCATCGAGGCTGCGGCGGCATTTCCTTCGAACAGGCTGCCAAGCGCGAGCCCGCCGAAGCCCATGCCGCAGCGGCGGAGGAAGTCGCGGCGGTCGAGGACCAGATCGCTGGCGGTGATGTGGTGGCCCATGGTCAGTCGATGAAGTTGAAGTCGTTCGAAGCCCAGAGCATCTGGATCACATCCGCCCACGGATCGGCGGAAGCCTGGGCCTGAGCTGCAGATTCGGAAGTGGGAAACTCCTTGGTGAAATCCGCGATCAGCTCAGGCTTCGTCGTGGCGGATTCACGGCCCATCACCTGGAGGTTCCACTGCACGCCGCCGCAGGTATCGCCATGCGGGGCGCGAATTACGAAGTCCATCGTATCTCCCGGCTTCACCGAAACCCAGTCACAAGCCGCGTCGATCGAGCTGTCGACCGGGAATGCTCCCTCGCCAAGAAGGTCGCGTCCCTTTGCCTCGATCCTCCAAGCGAGCGGGACGCCGCCTTGCTGGCTGCGTTTCAGATGGCCCTGAAATTTCACCTCCCCTGCCCCGAGTGCGACCCAGCGGAAGATCGTACGGTGGCGATCGCCGACATGTCCGCCACTGGCACCGACATGGAGCCAGCGGATCGGCGAAGTCTTCACATCCGGCCCGGTTTTCCAGACCTTGTCGGCAAACAGCGGAAACTCACGAACGTCGGCGGAGATACCCTCGCTGTCCGGAGCGTGGCGGACCTGCCAACTGCCGCTGAGCTTCGGTTGGTAGTCGGCGGGATCGATCGATGAGAGCCATTTCAAGACCGCCTGACGCTGAGCTGCGGTCGGCTGGCGGCGGAAGAGTTGCTGATAGACCCAGTCGAGCCGCGATCCGTCATCCGGCAGCGCCTTGAACGCCGGCGCAGCGGCCAGCGCGGCGGCCTGGCGCAGGACAAGCGGGCTGTTCAGGAAGAACAATGACTGCTGAGGCACGGTGGTCTCCAGGCGCGCGGCGCTGTGGTGATCCGGATGAGGCAGGTCGAACGAGACGAACAGTCCGGGCAGCGCGTAGCGGTCGATGAAGGCATAGACGCTGCGTCGGGCATCCGATGAGGCGGCATCGAGTTTCACCGGACGGCCACCCTGTCGGCCGGCATTCAGCGCCCCGCTCGAGGCCAGCAGGCGATCACGCATCGACTCGAAATCAAGGCGGCGGCGGTTCCATTTCCAGAAGCGGGTGTTGCCTTCATCGAGGGCGAGGTTTTCCTGCGGTCCATCGCTGGAAAGCCGGAATGCCTGCGAGGAAAGAAGGAGGCGGTTGAGCTGCTTGATCGAGCTGTCGTGATCGATGAACCAGACCGCGAGCCAGTCGAGCAACGGGCGCAGGGGCGGCTCGGCCTGCTGCGGTCCGAAGTCGCCGGGCTCGGCCAACGGCGCGCCGAAGTTCCAGGCCCAGACGCGGTTCACGATCACGCGGGCGGTGAGCGGATTGTTCCTATCGGCGATCTTTTCGGCGAGCGAGAGTCGCGGGCTGGGATCTTTCGGAAACTCTCCGCCGCCGAGGAAGCCGAGCCATTGGCGCTCGAAGGTCTCGCCGCGATTGGCGGGGTTGCCGCGTTTGAAAATCACGGCGGGCGACCACTGGCCGCGGTCTTCAAGGCACATCGGGCGCGCGGGCGATCCGGCATGATCGGCCTGGAGGCGGCTCATCGCGCTCACCCGCTCGGCACGGGCCTTGTCATCCTCGCCATCGTAGAACTCGGAAATACGGTCCGCGCCGTAGTTGAGCGGGCACTTCGGTGCGGTGACGAGGGAGGCGAGCTCCGGGGAAGGCGAGAGGAGGTCGCCGGCAAGACGCTCGCAGGCGGCCTTTTTCCCCGCGTCATCCGCCGCAGCCATCTCGGCCGACCACGCGTCGAAACGCGGCTGTGAACCGGCAAGGAAGTCCCGCCATTTCAGCACCGCCTTTGCCCGGAACCGTCCGCGCTTGAACGCTGCACTGGTGGCCTTGCCGTGGTCCCAGTTTTCCTGTTTCGCACGCCAGGCGAGATCGAGGTAGGTGGTGACGGAGTCCTTCGCACGGATGTGGCTGATGAATCCCTGGAGCGCCTCTTGATCGGCCTTTTCCAGTTTCGCGGCCTCCGCCAGATACGACTTGTAGGCGGCCTGGTCGGAAGGAATCCCGATGACCGGCTTGTCGGTGGGCTCGCGGGTGTTCTCGAAGATCGAGTAGAGCGAGTAGTAGTCCTTGGACGTGATCGGATCGGTCTTGTGATCGTGGCAGCGGGCACAGGCGACGGTGGAGGCGAGAAAGCCGCGCGTCACGACATCGACACGGTCGTCGATCGTCTCCACCGCCCCGGCGCGCGGGCCGACTGTTAGAAACCCGAGTGCCGCGAGATCGGGGTGATCCGGCTTGTCCACGATCCGGTCGGCGGCGATCTGGAGCTTGATGAATTGATCGAAGGGCAGGTCGCGATTGAAGGCTCCCACCAACCAATCGCGGTAGGTGTAGGCGAAGGGGTAGCGGTTATCCCTGTCGAAGTTGTAGCCACTGGTGTCGGCGTAGCGTGCGACGTCCATCCAGTGGCGCGCCCAGCGCTCGCCGTAGGTCGGGCTGGCGAGGAGTTCGTCGAGAAGCGCCTGCCAGGTGGCGTCGTCCGGTTTCCCGGAGATCCGCTGGAGTTGCTCTGCCGAGGGCGGGAGTCCGGTGAGCGTGTAGGCCGCGCGTTCGAGCCAGAGACGAGGCTCAGCCAGCGGGGCGGCTTTCACGTGGAGGTCGTTTCGCGCAGCGGAAAGGAAGGCATCGACCGGATGCGTGCCTGCGGGTGCCTGGGGAATTTCAGCCCTCGGCGGCACATAGGCCCAATGCTCCGCCGCGACCGCTGTGGCGGCCACGATTGGCAGAAGGCTGATGACCGAGAGGAACCGCATGACGTCCGAGGCTGACGGGCCTCGGAACGTCCGGGCGATTGGCGGTCTTTCAAGGGTAAACGCTGCGGGCGTTGCGACATTTCTGCCGCAACGAATCCCGGAGGTTGTCGCGACAGGAATGTCGCGACTCCGGCTTCATTCAGTGACCTTCACGCGGAGGAAGTCGGAGGTGGCACTGGAGACCGTTCCAGGGGCGCGGAAGGTGCGGTAGGTCCAGCCGGTGTCGAGTGCAGGCAGGCCGAGCTGGATGGCATCGCGCTCGGCAACGGCGGCGACTTCGGAAACATCGAGCGTCCAGGTGGCAAGATCGGCAGCCCCTTGGATGCGATAGATCAGTCCATCGGTG
>JANOKL010000095.1:0-12299 GCA_031419215.1 Luteolibacter sp.
TCTTGAGCATGGGATCCTGCGGATTGCTTTTGTAGGCCGATTGAATCGCCATCGCTTCCTCCACATTGATGAGCTTGTTCTTATCCAGATCGTATTTTTTCAAGAACTCCTCGAGCCCTCCTGACGGAGCTTGTGGTTTCGCCTGGGGCTTTGGCTGTGCCGGAGCTTTTGGCTTTGCCGGAGGCTTTGCTTGCCCAGGAGCTTCCCCATAAAGGTTGGGGCTCACGATGAGGTTGGTGCAAAGGACGACCGCACAAAGCAGGATGGTGCCGGGAAATTTCGTTTGAGGGTTGGTGCGCATGATGGGCTTCGGTGTGGTTGGAGTCTGGTAGTAAAAAAAGCTGCGGCAGAAGTGGGTGGCTCAGCGACCATTGATGAAAGGCTTCTCAAGCTCCGCCAGTGGCAGCCTGCTCAAATTCCCTGGGCCCTCGTCTGCCCGAACGCGGCGTGGGGCAGCAGGCAAACGATTTGCCTTACCCGATTTGACCGGCCTGACCCGTCCGAGACTGGCGATGAAAATGAACTTTTCCACAGATTCAGGGGAATGCGCTCCAAAGGTGAGCCTCTGCTGAAGCGTCCACAAGAGGGAAATTGACCAGACCAAGTTCGTCACGGCTCTGCGGGGAATCTTGAATTGGGTCTGTGAGCGGGGGGCTGCGCAATCAAAGGGAGGGATGCCTGATCTCAATAGTAAATTTCCAACTTTCCCCGCATTTAAGCAGATCCCAGTTCGGGAAAATCGGACAAGCGGCAAGCTTTCCAGAGACAAGTCCGTAGGGTCGGCGGTTTTACTCGGGAAGCGAGCCGATGCGCTGGCGAACCGTCGAATGCCGCCGTGTTGATCATGAACCGTTTCCGCCTTTTTCCCTACGCCCTGGTCGCCGTTCTGGGCGTGAGCTGCAGCCTTCCTTCCGGATTCACCCGCAGCAGTGCACCGCTGCCCGCAGCTTGGAAAAATGCCGGAAAATTCCCGGTCGCAGCTCCCTCAAAGGACCTCGCCCGCTGGTGGGGACGGTTCGAGGACCCCACGCTCTCGCGCATCATCGCCGATGCCCTGCGTAACAATCCGGATCTCGCCTCGGCCTCGGCCCGTGTCAGGGAGGCACGTGCCCGCCGGAATGCCGAGGCATCGTCGCTGTTTCCCTCACTCAGCGGCTCCGGTTCGGTGGGATCCAATTCCTCCCAAACCCTCGGCGGCGGCGGCACCGATACCACCTCATCCTCCGCCGGACTGAATGCCTCATGGGAAATCGACCTCTTCGGAAAAAACCGCAGCCGCGTCGAAGCCGCCACCGCGCAATACGGTTCCGCCCAGGAAAATTTCCACTCGGTCCAGGCCTCGCTCGCCTCGGAAATCGCCATCGCCTACACCAACCTCCGCGTCAATGAAGCGGCACTCGGCGTGCTCCTGCGCACGGTCTCGACCCGTGAGGAAACGACGAAGCTCGCCACCTGGCGCACGCAGTCCGGTGAGGCGGATTCACTCGAATCCAGCCAGGCCATCAGCAGCCTGGAACAAGCGCGAGCCGCCGTGCCTTCCCGCCAGCAATCGATCGCCCAGTCGCGCAACCTCCTCGCCCTCCTCGCAGGCCAGGCTCCGGGCGGTCTCGATGGCCTGCTTTCCTCAGGGAAAAAATCGATCCCGAACCCCACCAGCAGCCTCGCCATCGGCATCCCGGCCGACACGATCCGGCAGCGCCCGGACGTCCGCATCGCAGGCTACCAGCTTCTCGCCGCCGCCGCCAGCACCCGCGCGGCGAATGCCGAACGCTACCCCTCTCTCAATCTAACAGGCTCGCTCGGACTGAACTCACTCGGCTCCGGCAAGGTCTTCGATCCACAGAGCACCAGCGCGAGCATCGCCGCCGGCATCACCAGCCCGATCTTCAACGCCGGACGCATCCGCTCGAACATCGAGGCCCAGGACGCCGCCGAGGAACAGGCGTACCTCGGTTATCGTTCGACGGTACTAACCGCCCTGTCCGAGGTCGAGGATGCCCTCATTGCCTGCCGCCGCACGAGCGAGCGATTGGCGACCCTGGAGAAAGCCACCGCGGCCGCCCGTGAAGCCGCGACGCTGGCCCAACAGCGCTATGAAGCAGGCGTGACCGACATCCTCACCGTGCTCGATTCGCAGCGCACCCTCCTCGGGCTCGAGGAAAGCCTCTTCACCGTCCGCGCCAGCCGCACCATCGCCTACATCCAGCTTTACAAGGCCCTCGGCGGCGGTTGGTCGCCCGGTTTTTGAATCCATTTTCCACCATCATTGAATGACGTCCAACGATTCATCAGAAGATCTCGCCACCATCGTTCGCAGCGGAGCCTCACGCCCGGTGAGGAAATGGATATTCATCGGGATTGCCGCCTCCCTGGTCGGCGCTGGTGTTTGGTACTACTTTCAGGCAGGCAGCCGGAATGGTGAGACGAAAGCGGACTATCAGACCGAGAACTCAAAGATCGGCCGCATCGCCCTCATCGTCACCGCTGCCGGAAATTTGACACCAACCAATCAGGTAGTCATCGGTTCAGAACTCTCCGGAACGGTCAATGAGGTGTATGTGGAGTCCAACGACATGGTGAAGAAAAACCAGCCGCTCGCCAAACTCGATACCACCAAACTCACCCAGCAAACCGAACGCCTCCGTGCCGCCCTCTTGGTCGCCAAAGCCAGAGTGAATCAAGTTCAAGCCACTCTAACAGAAAATAAGGCGGCGCTCGCACGGCAGGAGGAACTCCTCAGCATCAGCAACGGCAAAACCCCCTCGCGTGCCGTGATGGACACTTCGCGTGCCGCCGTCGCTCGGGCGGAGGCGGATACGGAGAGCGCCAGAGCCGCCGTGGCCGGGGCCGAGGCGGATATCAAATCCTTGGATCGCGACATGCAACTGGCCACGATCATCGCGCCTGTCGACGGTATCGTCTTGTCTCGCACTGTCGAAGTCGGACAGACCGTCGCCGCCTCCTTCACCGCGCCCACGCTTTTCACCATCGCCGAGGATTTGAAAAAGATGGAGCTGCTCGTCAACGTTTCCGAAGCCGACATTGGTCGTATCGAAGTCGGACAGACCGCGACCTTCAACGTCGATGCCTGGCCCACCCGCAGCTACACCGCGAAAGTCAAGAAGGTGGCGTTCGGCGCGGTTGGAACGGGAACCACCGCGAAGGAAGGTTCCTCCAACTCCAACACTGCGGTCACCTACAGCACCGAACTCGAAGTCACAAACGAGGATCTCTCCCTCCGACCGGGCATGACCGCGACCGTGGACATCGCCATCGTCGACAAGAAAGACATCCTCGTCGTTCCGAATTCCGCCCTCCGCTTTGATCCCGTCGCCGCGGCCGCCATCGGCAAGCCGGATGCGACCAAGCGCAACCTCGTCCAGAGCCTTTCCCCGGGCGGTGGCCGACGCTGGCGTGGCGCCCCTCCTCCCAAGGCGGGTTCATCCGATTCCGCCCCGAAGGTCTGGATTCTCAAAGATGGCGAGCCTTCTGAGATCCCCGTCACACCCGGCATCACCGACGGTCGCGTCACCGAGATCACCGCTGGTGAGCTGAAGGCGGACACGCCCCTCATCATCAGCATCAAGCCGCCGAAAACCGAATGAGTGCTGAGAAGCTCATCCAGTTGCGCGGAATCACGAAACAATATGGTTCGGGTGACGCTGCCTTCCTCGCACTCCGCGGGGTGGACCTCGACATCCAGCGCAGCGAGTTCGTCGCCATCATGGGTCCCAGTGGCTCGGGGAAATCGACGCTCATGAACCTGCTGGGCTGCCTCGATACCCCCACGTCCGGCTCCTACCAGTTCAAGGGCATTTCCGTGGAAGACCTCAACAAGGACCAGCGCTCGCTGCTCCGCCGGCACGCGTTGGGATTCATCTTCCAAGGCTTCAATTTGCTCGCCCGCACCTCGGCCCTCGAGAACGTGGAGCTCCCTCTTCTCTACCGCGGTTACTCCAGAAAGCAGCGCCACGAGATGGCCCGCGAGGCGCTGGCCCAGGTCAGCCTGTCCGACAAGGAGGGCAACACCCCGGCCGAGCTCTCCGGCGGCCAGCAGCAGCGCGTCGCCATCGCCCGCGCCATCGTCACCAAGCCGGACACCCTTTTCGCCGACGAACCCACCGGCAACCTCGATTCCAAAACCACCGTCGAGATCATGGAACTCCTCCGCAAGCTCAACGAGGACCGCGGCATCTCCATCATCATGGTCACCCACGAGGACGAGGTCGCGGCCTGCGCACGACGGATCATCAATGTGAGGGATGGGCTTATTTCTTCGGATGTCAATCAAGACGGAAGACACAAGAAGGAGACGCAAGATTCAAGACTTGAAGACCCAAGATAAGAACCTTCCAAGCGTATGCATCTCCCCTCTTCATCCCGGTCTTGCCTCTTGGGTCTTCCCGTCCTGCGTCTTGAAATCTCGAGTCTTCTCCCATGATCGCCATGTTTTTCAACGCGCTGCTGATCGCCATCCGGGAAATCCGGAGGAACCTGACGCGCTCATTTCTCACCGTGATCGGGATCGTCATCGGCGTCGCTGCAGTCATCACGATCGTCACCCTCGGCCGCGGAACCACCGAGACCGTGAGGCAGCAGATTTCAAGAATGGGCAACAACCTGCTCGTCGTCCGTCCCGGCCAGGGTTGGGGTAGCAGCGGAGCTCCGCAATTCAGCCTGCAGGATGTCGAGGCGATCCGCGATCAGGTTCCCGGAATCGCCTCGGTGGCCCCCTTCGTTTCCAACAACGCTTCCATTGTCTACCAGGATCGGAACCGCACGTTTGACGTCCAGGGCACCACGCCCAACTACTTCTCCATCGCGAACTGGACGGTCGGAACCGGCCGGTTTTTCACGGAAGCCGAGCTGATCGAATCCGCACCGGTCTGCGTCATCGGGGAAACCATCCGCAAGGAACTCTTCGGCGAAGGGGTGGATCCTGTCGGCAGCAAGGTCCGGGTAAAAAGCCTGACCCTCGAGGTCATCGGAGTCACCGGCGCGAAGGGCCAGGGCGGCTTCAGCGACGATCTCGATGACAACCTGATCACTCCCTACACCACCGTCATCCACCGTCTCTCGGGCCGCCAGGGCGGGAAGAATTTCAACCAGGTGATGATCTCGGGCGAACAAGGCTATCCCACCGCCAACATCGTGGCGGACGTCGCCGCGCTGATGCGGGAACGCCGCAAGATCACCGCCAGCGAGGAGGACAACTTCAATGTCTTCGATTCGCAGCAGCTCGCCGAGGTGATGAGTTCCAGCACCAAGACGATGACTTCGCTGCTCGGCTGGGTGGCAGCCGTCAGCTTGCTGGTCGGCGGCATTGGCATCATGAACATCATGCTCGTCTCCGTCACCGAGCGCACCCGCGAGATCGGCATCCGCCTCGCCATCGGCGCACGGGCGAGGGAGGTGCTGCTCCAGTTCCTCGTCGAGGCAGTGACGCTTTCCTGCATCGGCGGTGTGGCAGGAATCGTCGTTGCCTACGGCTTCTGCTACTTCGGTGCAGACAAGATCGGCGCGCCATTCCTGTTCGACCCGAAGATCAACCTCATCGCCTTCGTCTTCTCCGCCGCCATCGGCATCCTCTTCGGCTTCATGCCCGCCCGCCGCGCCGCCGCCCTCGATCCGATCGATGCGCTGAGGCATGAGTGAGGCCTTCCTCACCATCCAGACCGTGAATCTCCAAAAGACCGCTTTACAAGTGTATTTTTTACACTCATGAACGGTTCATGCCATTCACCTACCTCTATCCACGGGCCGCACTCACGGTAGATTGCGTCGTGTTCGGATTCGACGAGGGCGCGTTGAAGGTTCTCCTGATCCGCCGCGGCATCGAACCGTTCCAGAACCACTGGGCTCTCCCAGGAGGATTCGTTAGGCCAGACGAAACACTGGATGCAGCCGCTCTCCGGGAGTTGCAGGAGGAAACCGGACTGCACGAGGTCTATCTGGAGCAGCTCTACACCTTCGGGGAGATCCACCGCGACCCTCGTGAACGGGTGATCAGCGTGGCTTACTTCGCCCTCGTCCGCCGTGCCGATCACGCTCCGGCGGCCGCGACCGATGCAGCCGAGGCGGCATGGTTCGAAGCGGAGAAAGTTCCCGCACTCGCCTTCGACCATGCGAACATTCTGAAAACGGCGCTCGAACGGCTGAGGGGAAAAATCCGCTGGCAGCCGGTGGGCTTCGAGCTGCTGCCGAAAAAATTCACGCTCAGCCAATTTCAGGCACTTTACGAAGCCATCCTCGGACGTGAACTCGACAAGCGGAACTTCCGCAAAAAGCTGCTGGCGCTCGATTTGTTGGTCGCGCTTGAGGAAACCACCACTGCCGCGTCCCGCAGACCCGCGCAGCTCTTCCGTTTCGACCAGCGCAAATACCAAGCACTCACCCGCAAGGGATTCATCTTCGACCTATGAACACGAACAACCCGCTTCTCACAGATCTCTATCAACTCACCATGGCCGCCGCCTATCACACCAGCGGCCGGTCCGAGCACGAAGCCGCGTTCCATTTGTTTTTCCGCACATTGCCATTCAAGGGCGGCTACGCCGTTGCCGCCGGGCTGGGCAGCGCGGTGGAGTGGCTGAAGGGATTCCGTTTCGAGGCAGATGACATCGACTACCTCGCCACGTTACGTGATGCCGAAAACGCGCCGCTGCTGAAGCCCGCTTTCCTCGATTATCTGCGGGACCTCAAGCTCACTGTCAGCATCGACGCCATCCCCGAAGGCACGCTGGTTTTCCCCCATCAGCCGCTCCTACGCATCACGGGGCCGATCCTCCAGTGCCAGTTGTTGGAGACCGCGCTGCTGAACATCATCAATTTCCAAACACTCATCGCCACCAAGGCCGCCCGTGTCTGCCAGGCAGCGCAGGGCGAGCCGGTTCTCGAAATGGGTCTGCGCCGCGCGCAAGGACCGGAGGAAGCTCTCGCAGCCAGCCGCGCCGCCCACATCGGCGGTTGCGCGACGACTTCGAACGTCCTGGCAGGAAAAGTTTACGGCATTCCGGTCAAGGGAACCCACGCGCATTCGTGGGTGATGTCGTTCGAGACGGAGATGGAAGCCTTCGAACAATACGCCGCGGCACTGCCGGGAAACTGCACCTTCCTCGTCGACACCTACGACACGCTCGAAGGCGTCCGCAACGCAGTGAAAGTCGGGAGGAAACTCCGCGAAACCGGCCATCGACTGCTAGGAATCCGGCTCGATTCGGGCGACCTCGCCTGGCTCAGCCAACAGGCGCGCGTCATTCTCGATGAAGGTGGTTTCCCCGATGCCGCCATCGTCGCCTCGAACGATCTCGATGAGAATCTGATCGAAAGCCTCAAGCACCAGGGTGCCAGGATCAGCGTCTGGGGTGTCGGCACCAAGCTCGTCACCGGTGGCGACCAGTGCGCGCTCGGCGGGGTTTACAAACTCGCCGCCGTTCGCGACGACGCGGGCAAGTGGCAGCCTCGCATCAAGCTGAGCGAGCAGGTCATCAAGGTTTCGACGCCCGGCCTCCAACAGATCCGTCGATTCTCACACGATGGCCTGTTCCTCGCGGATGTCATTTACGATGCCGAGCAGCCTTGTCCGGAGCCATGCAACATCGTCGACCCTGCGGAACTCCTCCGTCACACGACGATCCCTTCCGGCACCGCACATGAAGATCTCCTGCAACCGCTTTTCCGCGAAGGCGAACTCGTCTCCGCTCTGCCAACCCTGGCGGAATCACGCACCCGTTGCCAAACGCAGCTCGCCGCGCTCAATCCCACGATCAAGCGTCTCGCGAATCCCCACAGTTATCCAGCCGGTTTGGAAACCGGACTGCATCAGAAAAAACTCAACCTCGTTCGGAAAGCCCGTCCTTGATGAAAACCATCGCCGTAGCCGCCACCGCGCTGAACCAGACACCGCTGGCGTGGAATGCCAATCTAACAAACATCCACGCCGCTATTCTCGAAGCTCGTGCCGCCGGCGCGGCCATCGTTTGTCTGCCGGAACTCTGCATCACCGGTTATGGCTGTGAAGATGCGTTCCTCTCGCCGAACACCCACGAGCAGGCATGGGCGAGCTTGCGTGAGATTCTATCATTCACAGAGGGCTTGGTCGTTTCACTCGGCTTGCCGGTTTTCCACCACAACACGGTATTCAACGCCGCCGCCCTAGCGGTGGATGGAAAACTCGTCGCCCTGATCTGCAAGCGCCACCTCGCCGGCGACGGCATCCACTACGAACCCCGGTGGTTCAAGCCATGGCCTTTGCAAACGCGCGATCTCTTCCGCGCACCGGACAATGGGGAGGAGATTCCCATCGGAGATCTGGTCGTGGACGTCGGCGGAGTGCGGCTGGGATTTGAAATCTGCGAGGACGCATGGGTGGCCCGACGTCCCGGCGGCGACCTTGCCGCCCAAGCGGTGGACATCATTCTCAATCCGAGTGCCAGCCACTTTGCGTTTGGCAAGCGGGAGATCCGTCGCCGTTTCGTCATCGAAGGTTCCCGCGCATTCGGCGTGAGCTACGTTTACTCGAACCTGCTCGGAAACGAGGCGGGCCGCGCGATTTATGACGGGCAGACTCTCATCGCCAGCGCGGGCGAACTGCTCGCGGAAGGTCCGCGGTTTTCCTATCAGGACCAGCTTGTCACCATCGCCAAGGTGGATCTCGACCTCACGCGCCTCGCCCAGAGCCGTACCACCAGCCACCGCATCCAGCTCCCTGACACCCATCATCCGGCGGTCGTCCGGGTGGATTTCGACTGGCCGGTTCCGGAAATTTCAACATCCAGGGCACTCGTCGCAGCCTGGGAGAAATCCACGGCGATCAAGGAAGAGGAATTCACGCGTGCCGTCAGCCTCGCGCTGTTCGACTATCTGCGCAAAAGCCACACCCGCGGTTTCACCGTCTCGCTCAGCGGCGGCGCGGACTCCGCCGCGGTCGTATGCCTCATCCACCTGATGGCGCAGCTCGTTTTGGAAGAGGGAGACCCAGCAGGGAAAATTCCATTTCTCCTGCCATCCCGGAATGCGCGCGACCTGACGAATCAACTCCTCACCAGCGCCTATCAGGCCACGGCCAACAGCAGCGAAATCACTCGTAACGCAGCCGCCATTCTCGCTGAAGCCATCGGTGCGCGGCATCACGAACTCGACATTGCGAAGCTGCACCAGGGTTACGTCGATCTGATCGGCAATGCCATCGGACGGGAACTCACTTGGCAGCAGGACGACATCTCCCTGCAAAACATCCAGGCCCGTGTCCGCTCGCCGGGCATCTGGATGATCGCGAATCTGACCAACAAATTGCTTCTCTCCACCAGCAACCGCAGCGAAGCCGCAGTCGGGTACGCCACCATGGATGGTGACACTTCGGGTTCGCTCGCACCCATCGCCGGCATCGACAAGGCATGGCTGCGGAAATGGCTGCGCTGGCTGGAAACCGACGGTCCGCTTCTTGAAAGCGGCCCCGCCAACATCCCGGCTCTCGCCCTGATCAACCAACAGCAACCCACCGCCGAACTCCGCCCCGCCGGTGCCGCTCAGACCGACGAAAGCGACCTCATGCCCTACCCGATCCTCGACGCCATCGAACGCGCCGCCATCCGCGACAAACGCGGCCCGGCCGACATCCTTGTCCTGCTCCAGCGTGATTTCCCTGATCACCCGGCAGCCCAGCTTTTCCAATGGCTCACCCGCTTCTTCCAGCTCTGGTCGCGCAACCAATGGAAGCGCGAGCGCTACGCCCCGAGCTTCCACCTCGACGACCAGAACCTCGACCCGAAAACCGGCTGCCGCTGGCCGATTCTCAATGGCGGGTTCGCGCTGGAACTCGAACAGTTGAAAACCAAACTAACGAAACCATGAAAGCCATCCAAGCCGACATCACCACCCTCGAGGTGGACGCCATCGTCAACGCCGCCAACTCAAGCCTGTTAGGCGGAGGTGGCGTTGACGGCTCGATTCATCGAGCCGCCGGGCCGGATCTCGTGCATGAATGTCGTTTGCTCGGCGGTTGCAAAACCGGACAAGCGAAGATCACGCGAGGCTACAATCTGAAAGCCCACTACGTGATCCACACGGTAGGACCCGTCTGGCAGGATGGGCTCCATGGAGAAAACGAGAAGCTGGCATCCTGTTATCGTTCATCGCTCGAACTCGCCGTTCATCACGGACTTTCCAGCATTGCGTTCCCTAGCATCAGCACCGGAATTTTCGGCTACCCAAAGGAGGAAGCCGCAGCGCTTGCGGTCCAAACGGTGAGAGAATTCCTCAGACAATCTCCGCATGAAATCGATGTGACCTTCTGTTGTTTCTCGGCGATCGATTTGAACATTTACCAAAAGCATTTAGCTCAATGAACACCACCACTCTCTATCGCCCGGTAGGCCCAGAAGAGCTCGAACTCATTCGTCTAAGCGACTGGAAGGCATTTCCGCCGAGACTTCCGGAGCAGCCGATTTTCTATCCGGTCACCAACGAGGCGTATGCCATTCAGATCGCGCGGGATTGGAACGTGCGGGATTCCGGGTCCGGCTTCGTCACGGAGTTTGCCGTCCATCAAGATTTCCTCACCCGTTACGAGATCCAACAGGTGGGAGGACAGCTTCACAAGGAGCTTTGGGTTCCTGCGGAGGAACTCGAGGAGTTCAACCGCCACATCGTCGGTCCGATCAAGGTCATCCACACATTCACCAATCCATGAACCCCCAACACGCCACCAGGATCAGCCGGTTTCTCAGCCTGGTGCTCAGGCATCAGCCGGAAACCATCGGCATCATGCTCACGGAAGAAGGTTGGACGAATGTCGATGATCTGATCGCCGCAATCAATCGGCATGGTCAGGAACTTGATTTTGAAACGCTCGAACAGGTCGTCGAGACCAACGACAAGAAGCGGTTCGAATTCAGCGATGACGGTGAAATGATCCGCGCCAGTCAGGGGCATTCCGTGGAGGTGAATCTGGGCTATCAGCCGACCCCACCTCCCGAAATCCTCTATCATGGAACGGTGGATAGATTTCTTCCGGGCATCCGCGAGAAGGGCATTCAGAAAGGGCAACGGCATCACGTTCATCTCAGCGCCTTGCTTGAGGTCGCCAATACGGTCGGCAAGAGGCGTGGACAGCCGGTGATCCTCAGCATCCGGGCTGGGGAATTGAATGCCGCCGGGCATGATTTCTACATTTCAACCAACGGGGTATGGCTGACGGATTCCGTTCCTGCTCGATACATCGTTTTCCCGGAATGAACTCCCCGCTCATCCATTCCCTGCTGGGAACCGCACTCGGAGATTCGCTCGGCCTGCCGTCGGAAGGCATGAGCCGTTCACGCATCGCGAAGCGGTGGAAAGGTCCGCTGGGGCAGCGGTTTCTTTTCGGCCGTGGCATGCTGAGCGATGATACCGAGCACACGATCCTTGTTTCCCAGTCGTTGTTGCTTTGCGGCGGTGATCCAACGGTTTTCCAGAAGCGATTGGCGGGCAAGTTGAGGTGGTGGTTTGCGGCGCTGCCAGCCGGAATCGGGCTGGCCACGGCCAAGGCCATCCTCAAATTGTGGATCGGATTTCCTCCGGGTCGAAATGGCGTGTTCTCCGCGGGCAACGGCCCGGTGATGAGGGCTCCCATTCTCGGCGTCTATTTCGCCAATGATCGCGGGCTCCGTGCGGAGTTCGTGAAAGCGTCCACCGTTCTAACCCACACGGATCCCAAGGCGGTCGAGGCCGCGATGATGGCGGCGGACTGCGCTGCATTTGCGGCCAACTGGGAAATGCAAAAGAGCGTCATCCTGGATCGCATGAAGGTAATTGCTGAATCACCGGAATGGCGTCAGCCGATCCAACAGATCGAGGCGTCCCTAGCTCAGGGAGTGAGCGTGAAACAATTCGCCGATGAAATGGGATTTTCAGAAGGCGTGTCCGGTTATGCCGTCCATACAATGACCATGGTGCTGTTCATCTGGCTGAGACATCGCACGGATTTCAGCACGATTGTTAGTGAGGCCATTGCCTGTGGTGGAGACACGGACAGCGTGGCAGCGATCGCCGGAGGCATCGCAGGTGCCGAGGCGAATGCCTTCAACCCGGAGTGGTTGACCCGATTGTCTGACTTTCCCTATACGATGAACTACATCACGCGGCTAGGCTCGGCGCTGGTTGAATCGGTTGGGGGTCGCCCCATGAAACCGCCCCCAGTCGCAACCTGGCAGATCATCCCCCGAAACCTTCTCTTTATCTTCGCTGTCCTGTTTCACGGCTTCCGCCGGATTTTCCCACCTTATTAGCATTACCATGCACGCGCTGCTCCTCATCGAGGA
>JANOKL010000096.1:0-4872 GCA_031419215.1 Luteolibacter sp.
GGCCGAGCTGGCGCTGAAGGAATTCGTGGCTCCACCCTGAAGGATGGCTCCATTTGGCACCGTGGTGGCACCGCTGTAAGTGGAGGTGGTGGCAGCGGCGGAAAGGGTGACGAGTCCGCTGATGTCCAGGGTGTTTGTGCCGCTGATCGCACCGCTGACGGTGAGGGTGGAACCATTGGCTCCCGTGCCAACCGCTCCCCACGTCTGATTTGCGCCAAGGATGATGGGCGCGGAGATCGTGATGCTGCCGGCATTGCTGCCCACGTTGAGTCCATCGCCCGAGGACGTCGGTGCGATGGCGAGGATTCCGGGGACACCTGATGGAGTCAGGCCTGGAGCGATGGTGACCGAGGTGACACCGTTCGGATCACTGCCGAAAACGATATCATTGACCGTGAAATTGTTGTCCAGCGTGGTGGTGATGACACCAGCGGAATTGGAGGCATTGATGGAGCTGAAGTTCACCGTGTCGCCTGCGCCTGGATTGGCCTGGGCGTTGGTGCTGCCTGCGGCATTGGTGAACCAGTTGGTGTTTAAACTGTTCAGCGCGCTCCAACTGTTGCTGATGTTGCCGCGCCAGAACAAATCCCCTGCGGTTGCCGGCGTAACGCCCAGCTGCACGAGCGTAGCGGATTGGCTGAGGGAGTAGACGAAACCTCCCGGTGCGTTTGTCAGAGCAAAGGCCGCTCCATTCAACCCACTCGGTGCGGTGATGAGATCGTAGGTCAAGGCACTGCCGAAGCCTGCAAGTGCCGTGATGCCGATATTCACCGTGCCAGCCGTGGTGGCGGCATTCGGAGTGTTGATGGAGTCGGAGGATGCGGTGTCCGCGCCCAGATCAAAGCCCAAGGTGGTCGTACCAGTGGCAGATCCCAGGGTGAGTGCTGAAATGCTTGTGAGTGGGTTAGCTACACCGCTCGCGAGGGTGAAAGAGGCAAGCGTGGTCGGGCTGATGGTGAGCGCTGTATTTGGTGCGAGGGAGCCGGTCAGGTTCAGGTTTCCGGCGTTGACCGTGGTGCCACCGGTGTAGGTGTTTACGCCGCCGAGGGTCAGGTTTCCGGTGCCAGCCTTGATCAGGCCGAGAGTGTTGCCACCGTCGCCAATGGCACCGTTGAAGATGGTGGATACACCTGCAACGGTGGTGCCGACGTTTGCAGTGATTGTGCGGTTGCCGCCACTAAGGGTGACTGGACCGGTGAAGGTGAGATTCTTCTCAATAGCGACGGTGTAGAAGGTGGGATCACCGGAAAGGGTAACGTCGTTGCCAAGGGTTCGGTTTGCCGCAGTGCCTGAACGCAACTGGCCACCCGAGATGGTCAGGGTACTGGTGCCGAAGGGGCCCGAAGTCAGTGAACCAGGTGAGCCGATGGAATCCCGATCCACCGCGATCAAACCAGCGGTCACGGTGGTGCCGCCACTGTAGGTATGGTCAGCGCGGGGCACATAGTCTCCCGTGCCGGAGCTATTCATCACCACTGTACCCGCGCCGGAGATGATACCGTCCGTGAAGATACGTCCGGTGCTGGTGTTGCGGAGAGTGAGGGTGTTGGAACCAAGCGCAATGGTGGACGTGCCGGTAAAGGTCATCGAGCCGGCAGTGGTCGAGCCGATCGTGCTGCTGCCAGCCAAGGTGATGGGACCGGCAAAGCTGGGCACAGTCGTGGTGCCGCTGGTGAAGATGACGTTGGTGGTACCACCTACGCCGGTGCCAGTGATGCTGAGAGGTTCGGCAGCGGTGCTGGCATTCAGCCCGAGGTCGAAGGCCGCGCCGGAGGCAATGGTCGTGCCGGCGCTGGTGGCACCGAGCGGCACCCCGGCGGCGGAAACCGTTCCAAGTCTGAGAATGCCGGTGTTGACCTGAATCGCACCGGTGAAGACCGCATTGCTGGCAGCTCCATTGCCAAGAGTAAGGGTGCCGGCTCCGGTTTTTGTGAGTGTGCCTGTGCCCTGGAGCGAGGAATTTGTGCTGGCGACACCATTGCCGGTGCCGTCATCAAGCGTGAAAGTGACGCCTGTGGGCGTGTCAAACACGCCACCACCGGTCCCGATGCTGAAAATCTGCCCGTTTCCTGGGAGAGCGGCAGTGGAGACGCCGGGATTGTAGGAGACATTCGGACGGAAGATTCCTCCGTTCGTCAACGTGACGGTCTTGTAGCTGAGACCACCCGTGAAAATGCCGAGAGGACCTGAGGTCGCATTGTTGCCTACGGTATTGATCTGAAGAGCCGAAGTCGCCCCGGCAACGGTGATGTTTCCGGTGAAGGTGTTGGTGGCCAGGCTGACGACTGCCGTGCCTGCGGTGACCGCCAAGCCACCGCTGGTGGTGCCAATGATCCCGCCAAGTGTGAGTGTGCCAGCGCCTGCTTTGTTGATGGTGAAGCCGATTCCAGTGACTGCACCGAGGGTCAGATTGGTATTGGCACCGGGCGCGAAGCTGTTCGAGCCAGTGGACAAAGTGGTCGCGCCAAAGGTAACGCCGCCGATCCCGGGATCGGTGATGTTGGCACCACGCGTGATATTCAGGGTCTGCGTCCCGATCGCCAAGGTGCCCAGGGTGTGGGTCGTGGAAGTGGCAGCCGAAGTCAGGCGATCCGCCGTGATGGTGGAGGTGGCGGTAACGGTGGTGTTGCGGCCAAAGCCAAGGCCCGTGTCATTGGCCATCTGCAAGGTGCCGCCGCTGAGGGTCAAGGTGGCTGCGGGGGCACCCAAGGCTCCGGCATTTGTCGTGGCACGGAGAATACCTGCGGACGCAACGGTTGCGCCTGTCATCGTATTGGCATTGGTCAAAACGAGCGTGCCTGGTCCGCTTTTCGTCAATCCGGAGGTGCCAGCAATGCGGTTGTTGATGGTGAGGATACGGTCGCTCTGAGTAACGTTGATTGCCGGTGAGCCGGAGGCGACGGCCAAGGTCAGATCGAAGGCTGTGGTATGAACATTGATGTTCAGGTCATGCGACGAGGTCGTGTCCGTGAAGGTGATGTTGCCGATCGTCCTGGCTGTATTGACGGCGACGTTCTGGGTGCCCGTGTACTCGCTCGTGAAAAGCGCCGTGAAGCCATTGCCGTCAGCGACGACGCTGCCCGTCCAGTTTCCGGTGCCTCCCCAGATTCCGCTGCCAGCAGCTCCGGTCCATGTGCCGTTTGCGGCCTGGCTGTTGGTGACGGTGAGAGCGAGGGTTGCCAACGACAATGCGGCGGCAAAGAAAGGGTTTTTCCTAGGTTTCATCGGGAGGTGGCTGGGTTTGGATTTGACGACCTGTGCGCCATTTTAGGACGGCGCACGAGGCATACTATGACCATACAAGCGGGTTCCACGGGGTGGTCCAGAAGAATTTCTCATAGTTCCTCAAGCAAACGGTCAAATTGCACGGGAATCCGAACCATTGATGCCACCTCCTTCAGGCCGACTCTGCCTGTCGGAAAACGGCTGAAATCAAGACGCCATTAGGCTTGGCTGATCGATATTCCCTTAGGTATCGATTCCTAGGGATTCATAAACGGGATTTCAGGATCACGTGAATACGTGATGCCAGATCGTCGATCGGCTCGTGGATATCGAGCCGGATGGCATTGGCAGGGGGCTCCAGCGCCGCGAATTGGCTCTGTAGCAGATCAGCGGGCATGAAGTGATTTTTTCGGGAAGACAACCGTTCGAGGATCAGTTCGGGTGTTCCATCCAGCCACACGACGACGAGGCCCTGGGCAGCTTGACGCAAAACCTCCCGATAGCGTTCCTTCAAGGCCGAGCAGGCGAGAACGAAGGTTCTGCCATTCGACCTCAAGAGCAGCAGTTTTGCAGCGATATCCCTCAGCCATGGTTCCCGATCCTCATCGGTCAGAGGAAGTCCCGCCGCCATTTTCGAGATGTTTTTCGGCGGGTGCAAATCGTCCGCATCCAGAAACACCGATCCGAGAGCTTCTGCGAGGGTCCTACCAAGGGTCGATTTCCCACACCCGGACACCCCCATCACCAGAATGTCCGGCGGGCGGTTCATGGGAAAAAGGGATTCGAGATCCCTTCCTCACCCACGGTGGTCGCCGGGCCGTGGCCGGGCAGTAGCACGGTCTCCTCTGGAAGGGAGAACACGCCACGATGCAGGTGAGCGAGCGCGGATTTGTAGGTCTCGGGTGGACAGCCGCCGATGGAGCCTGCGAACAAGGCGTCTCCAACCACGCAGACGGGCTTTTCCAGCCCATCGATCAAGTAGCCGAGCGAGTTATCGCAATGGCCGGACAGATCAAACGAATGGATCGTCAACGGCCCTAGCGCGACCGAATCTCCGGGCCGCATCGAATGCAGCGGGCCGCGCTTCAAGACTTCATTGAGTCCGCCGACATGATCGCGGTGATCATGAGTGATGAAGATGGCATCGATCTTTGAAATGCCCGCAGCATCGAGGGTGAGGGCGATCGAGGTATCGGAAAATCCGGCATCGAATAAAACGATGATCCCATTGACGCGAATGATCCAGGCGTTCACCTGGCCATCTTCGAAGGGAATTTCGAGCCGTTCCACCTGACTCAGGGCCATCGGTTTCGGCTGATAGCCGGGCAGTCGTGCCAAGGCCTCCGCGTCGAGTGAAAGGATCGGAGCGAGTCGGCGTGCGGCCGTTTCGGAAAACTTTCCCCGGATCATGCCCATCACTTCGGACTCCGCCAAACCGGCGCGCGAAGCTGCCTGGCCGGGTGCGAGGGAAAGCCCTCTCAGCGCCTTGCGGATGACATAGGTGAAATCATCTTCCATCTGGTTCTGATGAGGGGCTTTCCGCGTCTGATCGGCAACTTGAAATCGCGTCAGGCTCCGATTTGAGGAAAGTAAAACGGCGCGGCAGGATGAGCCTGCCGCGCCGCTTGTCTTGAGGCTTGGTCGAAC
>JANOKL010000097.1:0-20249 GCA_031419215.1 Luteolibacter sp.
GGTCTTCGAAACCGCGATCAGTTCGACACTGTCAAGCGCACGACCCGCAAGCAGACAAGCTGCCGCGATGCGGGTCTTCACAGACGCAAGATTGTCCGCCACCGGCGGCATCAGCGGATCTCGGGCTTCTTCTTGATGAGACCTGCCATCTTGGCGTTCTCCGTCACATCGATCAGATCCTTGAGGACAAAGAGCCCCTCGCGCTTCACGGGGTCCATGCCACTCGGCCAGCGTGGGGTGTCGTCAAGGTCCTCAACGTCATCCTTGGCCTTGCGCATATAGCCCTCGTCCTCCTTCGAGGGATCGAACTCATGAATGTCGGCACCCTTGGCGATGTCATCGAGCGAGAGCTTGAAGAACTTGAAGCGGGCACTGTCCTCCGACTGGATCTGCTTGAAGCGAGCCTTCCGTTCGGCGTTGCGCTGGTGCTGGATCTCGTCGATCTCGGAAAGCTCCTTCTTGCGCTCCTCCTGGTTGAGCGAGACCTTGTTTTCCTGAACCCGCGCCTTGGCCTTCATCATGTCCTCGATGATGTAGCTGAAATCCTTGCTGGTCTTCACGCGCGCCTGGCTGAGTTCCGCGAGTCGCGGGATGAAAAGGTCCGCCTTGGGCAGCGGCGCGAAATCACCTGCAGGCCGGATGCGATCGTGGCCGAGCGCGTGATCCATGAACCGCTCACCGATTTCAATGGCATCGCCAAGGCTCGGAAGCACCACGTCGGAAACCACGCCTTCGAGCTGCGTTGAGGAACCCGAGGGGCGATAGAATTTCTGGATCGTCACCTTGAGGAAGCCCGCACGTTGCCGAGCGGCGAAGAAGGGCAGCATTTTCCCGATGTCCATCGGCTGCTGGACGGTGCCTTTGCCGAAAGTCGAGCTGTCACCCACAATGACCGCTCGGTTGTAGTCCTGAAGCGCACCGGCCAGGATCTCGCTGGCGGAAGCGCTGCTCTTGTCGATCAGCACCACCATCGGGCCTTCGTAAATCGGCTTCTTGCTGTCGGCATCCTTCACCTGGACCTGGCCCAGGGTGTTCTTTACCTGCACCACCGGCCCGCGGTTGATGAAAAAGCCCGTCATGCGTCGGACTTCCTCCAGCGAACCGCCACCGTTGTTGCGGAGATCCATGATCAGGCCGTCGACCTTCTCCTCGTTGAGGCGCTGGAGGATGCGCTCGACATCGACCGAGCACCGAGTGGTTCCCTCGTCAAAGTCGGCGTAGAAGGATGGCAGTGAAAGCCAACCGATCCGTCGCTTGCCACCTTCGGGTGTCTTGATCTCGATCAGCTCGGCGCTGGCCTGCTCGTCCTTGAGTTCGACCTTCCCACGGGTGATCGAAACGATCTTCGTTTCGCCCGCAGCCCCACCGGCTGGCTCCACCTTGAGCCTGACGACCGAGTTCACCTCGCCCCGGATCAGATCGACGACCTTGTCGATCTTCATGAACATGATGTCGGTCATCTCGCCGTTGTTGAGTGAGTCCACTCCCACAACCCGGTCATTGAGCTTGAGGGTACCCTCGCGATCCGCCGGACCGGCGATCACGATTCCAGTAATCTTGGTGGCGCCATCCTCCTCGGCCTGGAGCAAGGCCCCGATGCCGACGAGCTCGTTTTTCATGCCGTCCTTGAATCGGTTCATTTCACGGAAGCTCATGTAATCCGTGTGCGGATCGTAGGAGCGTGAAACGGCACTCAGGAAATAGTTCGCGATCTCCTCGTCATCGACGTCCTTCACGCTGTGGAGGAACCGGTCATAACGCAGCTTGATCTTCTCCTTGGGATCACGGTCGTCCTTGGTTGGGTCGGCCTTGCTCTGATCCTTGGCCATTTTCATCAGCATCTCGCGCTTCAGGACCTCGGCCAGCACCGCCTCCTTGATCTGGAGCGTCCACAAGGCCTTCGCCTCCGCCTCGTCGCGCGGCCAGGCGGAATCCTTGCGGGACCGGGCGACTGATTCCTTTTGAGTGAAGTCGATGTCGCCGTTGCTCAGCATGGTCTTGGCATCCTCCACGCGCGTCTCCACCCGCTTCTGGAAGGTTTCGTAAATGTCCTTCGCGGCCGTCATGCTCTCGTTCTGAAGGAGCATCGAGTGCAGCTTGGCGCCATACGTCGCCTTGAACCGCGTCACGTCCTGCTGGGTGAAATACGTGCGGTTGTAGTCAAGATCCTGAAGATAGTCGTTGAGGAACTGTTCGCTCAACTTGGCGTTGAACGGAAGTCGGGCGAAGTGGCTGTTCTGAAGCATGATCGCCATTTGGCGGCCTACCTCGTTGAAGTCCGCCTTCTGGGCACAGGCAGAACTGGAGAAGGCGGCGACCGTGACGGCGAGGACCGTCCTGCGAATGCGAGTGATGCTCATGGGTGACGGCACAATAAATCGTGATTCAGATGACGCGATACCCTGCCACAAGGACGCTGAATGTCGATTTTTTAAAAACGCGGGGCAGGCGCCTATCACTTGGCCTCGATCCGCTCCTTGAACCACTTCCTGAAGTACGTGTCCTTCGCCAGCTCGGCCTCCATCGCCAGCGCCGCAGTGTCCGGGGCCTCCCCGAACATGAACATCCCGGATTCCGGAGGTCGACGGCCTAGCACCACCTCGATGGACTCCAGTTTTTCGTTTCGAAGAAGCTTCATGGTCACTTTCTGCCCAGGCTTGTACTTACGGATCTGTCTCGAAAATTCATCGACTGCGGTCAGATCACGCCAGACCTGGCCTCCGACCTCGACGATAACATCGCCCGGAACCAAACCGGAGGCCGCCGCTGCCGTGCCGGGAACCACCAAGGTGGCACGTATTCCCATACGCGCCAAGGCATCACCCGGAACCATGACCGGAGCCGGGGCCATCAGGATACCGACATAGCCCTCGCCGTCCTGCAGATAATCGACATCAATCACCAACTCCCGCAACACAGCCGTGTAGCGGCGGCGCGCTTCCGGATCGCCGTCGTTCAGTGCACGTTCAAGCAGCCAGTTCTTGGCCTCGGCTGGGTTCTTGCGAGCCCATTCCAGCAGGACACTCTGGGCCGTCTGACGTTCCTTGAAATTTTCCGATCCCAGTTGGCCTAGAATCTCAGCGGCAGGCGGCTCCAAAGCCAATGCCGAACCCCAAGCCACCATGATGAACCCTACTCCACCACGAATCGCCGTGAGTCGTTTGGATGAAATGGAGGACATGGTGGACGAATCTGCCGCTGTTCTTTGACTGGCACTGGAGTTCTCCCAAGGCCAATTACTGACCGAGGAAGTTTTTCTCAGGCACGGTGATCGTGTCGTTGAGCTGAAGCGGGAAGTTCATGAACTGAGTCACTTTCAGATCCAGCACACGGACCTTGCCAGCGCGAAGCAATTGCACGCGATTCATCGCACCAAATTCACTGGGGCCTCCAGCACTCTGGATCGCCTGGTAAATGGTGAGCCCTTGGACGAACTCCACCGTTCCGGTGCGCCGCACCTGGCCGCCGATGTGGACCATCTGCTTTTCGATCGTGTCTGCCGTACTCGACTGCACCTGGACGTTCGGATTCGAGTAGATCTGTCCTGACCGGTAGGCGGCAGCAATACTGGCTCCGAGGGCTGTCGGACTGAGACCAGCGGCGCGAACGGAATTGATGAACGGCATCGTAATGTAGCCGCTTTCTGAGACGGTGTAGAGCCCGTTGACGCGGGACTGCTCTTCGGCAGGCACGCCGCGGATCTCAATCTGGATGGCACGCCCGGCGGTGATCACGCTCTGGGCAGAGGATGAAGCCACGAAGCCAAAGGTCACGGCAATGATCGTAAAAACAGATTTCAGGTTCATGATGAGGGTCTGGTTGATGATTCGAAGGTTCAGTAGAGTTCCGAGTCGCCCTTTGAGGCAGGCTGGGAACGAGGAGCTGGAGCGACTGCGCTTCCTTGCGGAGCGACGGGGCCCAACTGGGCAGCCGACTGGGACTCGGCAGGGGCGTAGTAGGTGTAGTAGCTGGTGTAATACTGATACTGGCTGTCGCTGCGGACATCCACGTTGTTCAGCACGACACCGATCACGTGGCCACCGACATTTTCCACCGCCTGCTTCACACGCATCAGCATGTTTCGCGGCAGCTTGCGGTGCTGGACGACGATCATCGTAAGGTCCACTTCGCTGGCGAGCACCGAGGCATCGCTGACGCCAAGGATCGGCGGACTATCCACCAGCACCAGATCGAAGCGCTGCTTCACATCCTGAATCAGCTCGGACATGCGACGTGAGTTCAAGATGCCGGCCGCATCGGCAGGAAGGATGCCGGAGGGCATGAAATACAGGTTGTCGACCGGAGTCTGGAGGATGACGTCCTCCAGCATCAGCTCGGTGGTCAGGTAGTTGGTCAGACCGACCGAGTTGTTGATATCGAAGAATGTGTGGAGACGTGGACGACGCAGGTCACCGTCGATCATCAGCGTGGTATAGCCACCTTGGGCGCAGATGTAGGCTAGATTGACGAGAGTTGTCGACTTTCCTTCGCCTGCACCACCGGAAACGACCGTGATGGCATTGTCCTCGGGATTCTTTCGGTTGAACTCGATGTTCGTGCGAAGGATTCGGTAGGCCTCGGCATCCGGGCTCATGCCGCTCTGCTTGTGAAGAACGCCGACGTCTTTCGGAACCACGGCCAGCACGGGAACCTGCAAGTAGCGCTCCACGTCCTCCAAGGTTTTCACCGAGGTATCGAGATACTCCAGGAAGAAGGCGATGCCGACCCCGAAAATCAGGCCTACGACGGCTCCTAACATGAGGTTAAGTCGCACATTCGGGCTGACGGGATTTTGGGAAATCACCGGATCCTCATGGACGATGATCGAATTCGTCGGGATGCGCTCCTGAATGGTCTCACCAATCAGCTTCGTCTTCATGGTAGTCAGCATCTCCTGAGCGGTCGCAAGCTCTCGCTGGGCGTCGAGGTAGTCTACCGCGTCCACTGACTTGTCGATCGCGGTGTCATTCTTTTGATCCGCATTGAGTTTCATCTTGGCATAACGCTCAGTGGCCATATCGAGCTGGGCCATGAGAGTTTCCCGAAGACTCGTCACCCCTTCTTCGAGTTGCTTGCGCATGTTTGCGAGATTCTGGGTCTCCGCTTGGATGGTTGGGTGCCTTTCGCCGAGGCCTTGGGTCTTTAGCTGGTCCAGGCGACGTCTTTGCTCCAAATACTGCGGGTAAAGGGTCTTGATGATGTTCTCAGGCAGATTCAATCCCGCAGCATACACGAGGAGCTGTTCGCTAGTGTAATTGAGAAGGCTCTTGATCTGGCTCTCGAGCTGGATCTTGTCCTCCTCAATCTTGTTCAAGGAAACCTTTGCGGCTGCAGCACCGCCGTCGTCGGGTCCGTTGTTGCGGTAAAGACTGTCGGCACCTGTCGGGATGATTCCCTTTGTGCGAACGATCGTAGTCAGCAACTTGCGTCTTTCCTCAACCTTGTCCTCCTGATCACGCACCGCCTTGCGAAGCTCTTGAAGCCCCCGCTCGGAATCCCGTGACTCAATTTCTGTCCGGTAGTTTTTGTAGGCCTTCGCAACCTCGGCCGTGATGTCGCGGGCGTCTTCCTTGTTGGTATGGCGGACCTTGATGTCGATCAGGTCGGTGCCACGGCGGTTCTGGGTATCCACGATGCCTTTGAGGATCATGAAAATCGTCTCCTTGTCGTAGCCCCACTTGTTGGGCAGTTCAAGCTGTTCCGCGACCTTCACCAGAACGTTGCGTGATTTGATGATTTCGAATTCCGTCGCAAAGTACTGCTGGGTCATGAGGCCGGATCCGCTGGACTCCGTCATTTCCCGCCCCAAGACCGTGATGCCTGGGGTTCTCGGCTTGACCTGAACCGTTGCCGTGCTCTCGAACTTTTTCGGCATCACATAGGTGATCACCGAAGCCGTCATGAAGACCAACAGCAGGGTGAGGAGGATCACCCCGTAACGATTTTTGATGACCTGCCAGTAGTCGACCGCGTGAAGCGTGGCTTCGTTGGCATTAGGCGATTGGGATTGCATGGCTTGGATGTTCGGGACGGTTGGAGGAAAATGTTGCCGGGATAAAAGCAAACTCCCGCAATGAAATCATTGCGGGAGTTTGTCGAAAGTCAAATGGGGTGACGCTTTTGTGGGGTCAAATTGATCAGAACTCGGCGTTGACGCCAACCGTAATGCGGTTGCGGTCGTAGGTGTTGCCCAGCAGATCAGACCTGGAATCCGTGTAGTTGTAAGTGAGCGTCCCCTTGAGGTAGTCGGTGAAGCGCATCGAAACTCCTATGTAAGCGTTGATCAGGTCCTCGGAAAGTCCATCGACGGTGAGTGGACCAACACCAGCTCTCCGACGTCCGTCGTCAAATTGGGAAGGGATATAATCGATACCGGAGAAAACGGAGAGCTTCTGAGAAATCGCATAATCACCACTGACGCCGATTCGGAGAGTGGCGCGAGAATCGAATTCGTAAAGGTCGCCGATGACGCCCACAGCGCGAACCGTGTCGTAGTTTTCAAGACCGTATCGGAGGAAGGCCCTGACGCTGAACGCGGTGTTAATCTGCGAGTTCAAAGCTAGCTCAGCGTAGGGACTCGAGCCATCGGAGGCGCCGACCGCGTCAACTTGATGAATCTGCGCACCCGCCCGGGCGATCAAAATCGTCGTGGGGCTGAATCGATGTTCAATACCAGCAAGAATGAAGTGGTCAGTGGCGTCCGAAGCCAGCGCGTCACCATCTGTTTGAGCGTAGCGATATTCAGCGGTCAGCACCGATTGCGGGCTGAGCTGGTAGCGGAACTGATGATACAAAGTGGTGGTGAGTCGGTCGGCATTTGGCACAGAACTGTCGTAGTTCAGGCCCGTAAGCTGGATCCCCGTGTAGGTCGCCAAGCGCTCTGTCCACCGATAGCCAAGCGCGTTGTCCGTCTGCCAATACAAGTATTCGCCAACCTGACGCGAATTGGCGAAGCCGTAGGCGTAGTTTGGCTCAAGTTCATAGGCGATGAAGTTGCGGCTGCTGAAGCGAAGTCGCTCATTGAAGCGATGAGTCAGATTTGCCGCCACCCGCGCCTGGCCGAAAGAATCGGGGGTTCCGGTCGGAGCGTCGAAGTAGTAAATCATTCCCAGTCGAGCGAATACGTCCCATGTGGTCTGAGCTCCGGCGCTCACAAATGAAAGTCCAACGTAAGGATTGATCGAAGTTCCGCTTCCGATCCCCGCCCCTGCGACTGGATTGACATTATCGTCATAGGTCAGATCGGCTCCGACCACCCACTTCAGTGGAATGCTGTCCTTGGATTCGCTTCCGACGTAGTAAAGGCCTTCTGCCTGTGCGGCTCCAATCGAGGAGAGTCCCGCGATTCCAGCTAATAAGGTGCGTTTCATGCTTGGGGAGGTGATGAGAAGATCTAGGGTGGGAGGTGCTACTGAATGAACCTACGCTTCATTTAGGGAGAAAGCTGGTTGGCGACACAGGCCGAACTGGAGGCGTGATGACCGGAGGAAATCCTGTTGGGGGACCCGGAGGAAGCTGAGGATATCCGCCTGGGCCACCTGGAGGGCCGGAAGGCGGGCCGCCGGGGAAGTCAAGAGGGTTCCAAGTGTCCGCCACCTGAGGCGGCATGGGGCTCTTGGCATCTTTCGAACCCGCGCCGGACTCACCAGTGCTGGGGTCCAGCTTGGCGAGAACCGCTTGGACGCCAGCGAGAGAATCTGGAGCAACGGCAACCGCGCACTGGGCGATCAACCGCATCTTGTCGGGAGCTGCGGCCGAGGCTGTCTCGACGATTGAGGCCACGACTTGAACATCGGCCTGTGAAACCTCGATAGCCGTCTTGACGATTTCGCAAGCGCAGCCTGGATTGGCGGAGACACGAACTTCGACGATTTGGAGCAATTCGGTCGGCTTCGCGGTGATCGCCTCTTTGAGCGACGCTGACTGAGCTTGGCAGCCACCATCCGCCGTGGCGGACGTGATCGAGAGGAATCCAAGAATGGCGCTGAATGCAGCGAACCGGGCGGTCATTTTCATGGTGGGAAAGGGTGTCGGGCGTAGTCGAACGTTGAACAAAAAAGCGGGCAGCGGGAATCGAACCCGCATGTCTAACTTGGAAGGATAGCGCTTTACCACTAAGCTATGCCCGCGATGTGGCGGCAATCTACCAGCCAAAAGCGGCCAGCCGCAAGCGTTTTTTTGGATTTTAAGCCTTTCAAATTGCACGACCGAGGGCGGCGAATGCTTGTGAGGCATGCAAAAAATCCCTACCTTCAGCAAGTTAAGGCAGGAGCGAAGGCTCAAAGTCCGCTGGGGCGATCCACAAATCCCCACTCGACGCTGAACACCTCAGAGATCCTCGCGGCAAGCGCCTTCACTCCAAAAGTCTCTGTGGCGTAATGACCTGCGAGCAGGAGATTGAAGCCCATTTCTTCAGCGAGAACATGGCTCCAATGCGGTCCTTCCCCCGAAATGAAGGCATCCACCCCAGTCATTGCAGCCGCCGCGACTTCACTCCCGGCTCCGCCGGTGACCAGCCCAATACTCGAAATCATTTCGCTTCCAGCCGGACAGATGTGCACCGGACCTCCAACCGCTGCACTCAGTCGTGACACCAGTTCATTCCTGGTTCCACGCCAGCTTCCTCGAAGCCCCATGGGCAATCCTTTCCAATCGAGAAACGGTTCGAGATCATTCATTCCCAAAGCCCGGGCCAAACAGGCGTTGTTTCCCCAAAGCGGGTGAACGTCGAGGGGCAGATGCGAGGAATAAATCGCCAGTCCCGCCTCCATCGCCGTTCTGATTTTTTTAAAAAATGCGCCCTTCAGCGGTTGGGCTCCCTGCCAGAACATGCCGTGGTGCACCAGCAACAGCCCGGGACCTCCTGCGGCAGCGGCCTCAATGACCGGAAGAGACGCATCCACGGCCGCCACGATTCGCTCGACTTTTCCGCTGCTGTTCTCTAGTTGGAGGCCATTCATCGCCCCACTGTAGTCCGGAATTCCAGCCGTATTCAGCTCGCGGTCAAGGAACGCGACGATCTCTGTCAATGAAGCCATGACTTTTTCTAGTGGCTTGGACAATCGCTGGCAATTCCCTCGTCAAGGAAGCGCTGAAGGTCCCTCGCGAGCGGAGAACTCCATTCCAATCCCCTCCCATTCCATGGAATCGCGAGCTTCGCAGCATGCAGGGCGTGGCGATCCAGCAGCAAGCGTTCTTCCAGCTCTTCCGTCCAGTCCGTCGCCATCCACTCCAAATACTCCCGTCCATCCCCGGAATAGAGTTTGTCCCCAACGATCGGGTGGCCTAAGTGCGACAGATGAACCCGGATCTGATGCATTCGGCCGGTCTTGGGAAAGCATCGGACCAAGGAAAACTGGCGGGCATTTCTGGTAAACTTCTGCTCGACCCGAAACCCGGTCTGACAGTCCTTCCCTGCCTCATGGACCATCTGTCGCAGCCAAATCTCCGATTTCTCCACGTCCCCTTTTCTTAAGATGGGTCCCGTGCACTTCCATTCTTCCTGCTCCGGCCATCCATGGACGATTGCGAGGTATTCCTTCTCCGCCTGCCGACGCTCGAAAATTCTCCCAAGATCGCGTGCGGCCTCGCGGTGCTTCGCGATCAGCACGATGCCGCTCGTCTCCCGATCCAGCCGGGTAATGATCGAAAGCGCCCCACCGGTCTCCATTTCATAGGAAAGCAAAACCTTCACTCCGCCGAGGAGGTTCGCTTCGATCTTGCGATTCGCCGGGTGGACAATCAACGGCGCGGGCTTGTCGACGACGATCCAGTCATCGCTCTCATCCAGTACCTTGAAATCCGCCACCGCTCGCAGGGTCACGTTGTCAGCATGTCCTGCCTTACGCTGATTACCAAGTCGCGAGGTGCCGCTTATGCCACTTTTCACTTTCCACTTGCCGGTCCAGCCTTTCCACTGCCCGTCACATGGCAGCAGACGTTCAGCACACCCTCGCCGGTTCCGCCACACTCGAAGGCACCTCCCTTCACACCGGTGAAAAGGTCTCCCTGACCCTCAAACCCGCGCCCGAGGGCCACGGCTTCAAGTTCCGCCGCACCGACCTGCCGGACCAGCCGTTCATCTCGGCGGACGTCGAGAAGGTTCAGACCGTCGAGCGCGCCACGACCCTCGCCGAGGGCTCTGTCAAGGTCCACACGGTCGAGCACGTCCTCTCCGCCCTCACCGGCATGGGAGTTGACAACGCCCTGATCGAAATGGACGCCAACGAGCCGCCGATCGGCGATGGCTCTTCGCGCCCTTTCGTCGAGCTCATCAAGAAGGCCGGCATTGTCGCCCAGAACGCCGCACGCAAGACCTGGGAGATCCGCGAGCCGATCCACCAGGAAATGGGCGATGGCACCCTGATCACCATCGTTCCGAGCAAGACCTTCCGCGTTTCCGTCACCAACGTCGGACCCGAGGGCCGCTTCACGCAGTATTTCTCCAGCGAGGTCACCCCCGCGCTCTATGAGAAGGAAATCGCTCCGGCCCGGACCTTCGTTTACTACGAGGACGTCAAGCCGCTCCTCGAAAAAGGCCTGATCAAGGGCGGCTCGCTCGAAAGCGCCGTCGTCATCCGAGGCAACGAGGTGATGTCGAAGGAGGCCCTCCGCTTCTCCAACGAGTTCGCCCGTCATAAGGCCCTCGACCTTATCGGCGACCTGATCCTTTCCGGAAAGCGCATCCTCGGCCACGTCATCGCGGTGAAGCCCGGCCACGGCCCCAACACCAAGATGGCCTCGACCCTGAAGGTCGAATACTCACGGATGCGCTCGATGGTCCCGCCCGTGTCCATTCCCAAAGGCGAGAGCGTTCTAGATATCAACGACGTCCTCAAGATCCTGCCCCACCGCTACCCCTTCCTGATGGTAGACCGCGTGATCGATTTCGATGGCGAGACGAAGTGCACCGGAATCAAGAACGTCACCATCAACGAGCCGTTTTTCCAAGGCCACTTCCCCGGCCACCCGATCATGCCGGGCGTGCTGCAACTTGAGGCCATGGCCCAGGTTTCCTCCGTCCTCATGCTCCGCAAGCCCGAGAACGCAGGAAAAATCGGCTATTTCATGAGTGCCGACAACGTGAAATGGCGCCGCCCGGTTCTTCCCGGCGACACGCTCTTCATCGAGTCCGAGGTCATCAAGATTCGAGGCTCGATCGGCCAGACCCGCTGCCGCTGCTTGGTCAATGGCGAGGTCGTTTCCGAAGGCGAGCTGAAGTTCGCGCTGATGGATCGCTGAGAGGGCCAAGCTCGAGATTCGAAATCTGAAATTCGAAACGGAGAAGATCCCGGGCCTTCAGGAAATCGGCGCTTCAAAGATTCTCGGCACCTCCACCTGCGCCAGTCGGGTGAAGGCACCCATTGCGCTGTTCACTTCGGAGTCGATCAGCCGCAGCAGGCCGATTTCCAACGTCAGGTCATTTCCCTGAAGAGGGATCGCCCTCAAGTTCAGCCCCTCGCGACCGCGCAGGGCGATGTTCGGCATCAGCGCTCCGGCCTCCATCGACTGAAGCGAGCGCAACAAGGTCTCGATCGCATTGATTTCCGCTACGATCCTCGGACGGGCCTGGTGTTTCCGACAGATCTCATCCGCCATTCGCCTCATCACGAAGCTGGCGGGCAACTGCAACAGGCGTTGCCCGTGCAAATCCGCCACCTGGACCACCTTCCGATCCGCCCACGGATGATCGTCGGCGACCACCAATGTGAAGGCATCCTCGCAAAGCCGCTCGTAATGGAGATTCGGCGAGTGACGGGTGAGGAATCCGAGCCCCACATCCATCCGGCCTTCCTCCAGCGCCGTCTCGATTTCCGTCGAGGAAATTTCCTCCACCACCAGGCTCACCCCCGGATGTTCCGCCGCGAAACGCCCGAGCAGATGCGGCATCAGCGCCACATTCAGGATCGGCACCACCCCAATGTGCAGGGAGCCGCGCACCTGATCCGGCTCCACCGTCAGGTCCTGAAGCAGGCTTTCCACCTGCCGTAGAATCGTCACCGCGTGCTCCTGGAACACCAGCCCTGCCGCCGTCGGCAGGATTCGCTTGCCGCGACGCTGGAAAAGCGAGACCCGCAGATCAGCCTCCAGATCGCGCATCTGCTGGGACACGCTGGGCTGGGAAATTCCGAGCCGATCCGCTGCCCGACTGAAGCTCCCGGCCTCCACCACCGCCAGAAAGTAGCGCAGGTGACGGATTTCCAAGGGCTCACTCATTGGTTTCGGATGCTGTTGGCTCTCGGGCTAAATGCGATCCTAAATTCGCTTGTATAGAATTTGGTTATGACTGTATTTCATTTTCAACTCAATCATGCAAGCACCCACCCTTTTCTTCCTCCAGATGGCTGTGATCCTGCTCGTGTGTCGCCTCGTTGGCATCTTGGCCAAGAAGATCGGCCAGCCTCAGGTCGTCGGGGAAATGATCGCCGGTGTCCTTCTCGGCCCTTCCCTGCTCGGCCTCGTCTGGCCGGACTGCGCCAAGGTCCTCTTCACCAAGGAATCCCGCACCATCCTGGAAGTCGGCGCTCAGCTCGGGGTCGGCCTCTACATGTTCCTCGTCGGCCTGGAGTTCAACGTCGATCACTTCAAGAGCCGCGCCCGCTCTGCCGCCTCCGTTTCCATCGCCGGAATGCTGGTGCCCTTCGCTCTGGCCGCCCTGCTGACTCCCTGGCTCGTCAAGGTCCCGGGCCTCTTTGCTCCCACCGTTCAGCCCTATCAGGCCTCCCTCTTCCTCGGGGCCGCCATTGCGATCACCGCCTTCCCGATGCTGGCGCGGATCATTTCCGAACGCGGCCTCTCCGGCACCCCTCTCGGCACCCTCGCCCTCGCCGCCGGTGCCATCGACGATGCCGCCGCCTGGTGCGTCCTCGCCATCGTCCTCGCGACGTTCGGTGCCAGCCAGCCGCTCAACCTGTTTGGCCTGACCATCGACCCCGCCACCCTCGCCATCGGCGGGGCCATCCTCTACACCACCCTCGCCCTCACGATTGGCCGCAGACTCTTCGCTCCTTTTGGCAAATCTGCGGAAAAGCACGGCACGGTCACACCCGCGATGCTCGCCATCGTCCTCATCCTCTTTTCCCTCGCCGCCTGGTACACCGACTTCATCGGCATCCACGCCGTCTTCGGCGGCTTTATCCTCGGCATCGCCATGCCACGTGGAATGTTCGCCACCGAGGTCCGCAAGAAGATCGAGCCCTTCGCCATCGTCTTCCTCCTCCCCATCTTCTTCACCTTCTCCGGCCTGAAAACCCAGCTCACCATTCTCCTCGATCCCGCCATCCTGGTCCCCGCCATCGCCATCCTCCTCGCCTCCATCCTTGGAAAAGGCATCGCCTGCTGGGCCGCAGCCCGCCTCAATGGCGAGGACAACGCCACCTCCCTCGCCGTCGGCACGCTCATGAATGCCCGCGGACTGATGGAATTGATCATCATCAACATCGGCCTCCAAAAAGGCGTCATAGGCCCGGCCCTGTTCTCGATCCTCGTCCTCATGGCCATCGTCACCACCCTGATGGCCACGCCGATTTTCGAAATCGTCTATGGCCGAAAAGCCCGCCGCGACGGCACGCTTGATGGTTTTTCAGCGTAGCTGGAGCGTCCCGCTCCAGTCCGTCTCTGGAGCGTCTCGCTCCGAGTCTTTCTTCTGTGAACTTGGAGCTGGAAGCTCCAGAGACGGACTGGAGCAAGATGCTCCAGCTACTGAGCCGAATCACTGCGTGCACGACTGGAACGACCGCCCTTCCAGCCAGGCCTTTGCCTCGCCGACGAGGTAGAGCGATCCCGCAATGAGGATCGGCTCGGCGTGTGGCAGTGACGCGTCGAGCGCTTCTTGAAACGTATCGAAGGTCCGGTGCGGCGGCGCGTTTTCCGGCAACTCGGCGGCGAGATCCGTGGCGCTCACGGCGCGTGGGGTATCGACCGGACAAAGATGAATTCGTCCCGCCAGCGGTGCCAGCACCGCGAGGATGCCGCTGATGTCCTTCGAGGACACCGCGCTGAAGAGAAGCGTCGCTTTCGTTTCCCCAAACTGCTGCCGCCACGTTTCTGCGAGGACTTCGGCGGCGTGGGGATTGTGCGCGCCATCGAGGATGATCTCCGGCCGGTCAGTTGCAGGAAATCGCTCGAAGCGTCCCGGCCAACTCACTTTCGAGAGGCCGTGACGGACGATATCGTAGTCGAGGCGCATCCCGAGTCGATGCAGGGCCGCGACGGCAAGCGCGGCATTCCTTGCCTGGTGCGGACCTTGCAGGGCGATTGGATAACCCGTCAGCGGCTGCTCGATGAACTCGATCGGGCTGCGTCGCTCATTGGCTTCCTTCTGTAGAACGAACTTCGCGGCGGGTTCCTGAGGCGAGCAAACCACCGGCACCCCCTCCAGGAAAATGCCGGCCTTTTCCACGGCGATCTTCTCGATCGTATCTCCGAGCCACTGCATGTGATCGAGCCCGATCGGCGTGATGGCACAAACATCCGCAGGCACCGCCGTGGTGGCATCCATGCGGCCACCCATGCCGGTTTCCAGAATGATCAGCTCGCACTCACGCTCGCAAAACCACCGCATCGCCACCGCCAGGGTGATTTCGAAAAAGGTCGGGTGCGTCTCCATCCGCTCGCAGATCCCGCGCAAGTCGGTGAGCAGCTCGGCGCAGTTTTCCTCGGGGATCTCCACTCCGGAGACCTTGATCCGTTCGCGGTAGTCGATGAGGTGAGGCGAGGTGAAAAGCCCGGTGCGCATGCCGCCCGCGCGCGCCACGCTGTCGATCATCGCGCAGGTGCTGCCCTTGCCATTGGTGCCTGCGACGTGGATGACCTTCGTCTTGTGGGCCGGGTAAGCCAGCGACTCCTTGAGCAAATGCCGTGGCCCGTCGAGGCCCAGCTTGATGCCAAACATCTGGGTGGAGAACAACCAGTCGATCGCTTCGCGGTAGGTCATCGCGCGGAGACGTCAGTCCGGCATCATGTAGGCCAACAGGTCGACCAGCTTGTCCCGCAGCTTCTGGCGTGGGACGATGGCGTCGATGAGGCCGTGATCGAGCATGAACTCCGCCGTTTGGAAACCGGGTGGCAGGTTCTGGTGCGTCGTTTCCTTCACCACGCGGGGACCAGCGAAGCCGATCATGCACTTCGGCTCGGCGAGGTTGATGTCGCCGATGGTCGCGAACGAGGCGGTGACGCCGCCGGTGGTGGGATGGGTCAGGACGGAGATGTAGGGCAGCTTCGCCTCGGACAAACGGGCCAGCGCGCCGCAGGTCTTGGCCATCTGCATGAGCGACAGCATGCCTTCCTGCATGCGGGCGCCGGAGGAGGCGGAGACGATGATCATGCCGCGCTTTTCAGCAACGGCGGTCTCGACGGCGCGGGTGATCTTTTCCCCGACGACCGAGCCCATCGAGCCGGCGAAGTACTTGAAATCCATCACCGCGATCATCGCGGGCTTCCCGCCGACGGTAATCCGACCGGTGACGACAGCGTCATTGAGACCGGTCTTTTCACGCAGCGCGGCGGTCTTCGATTCATAGCCCGCAAAGCCTAACGGATTGGCGGAAATCAGTCCGGCGTCGGTTTCTACAAAACTTCCCGGGTCGGCGAGCAGGGTGATCCGCTCCGACGAGTCCATGAGGAAATGGTTTCCGCAATGGTGGCAGGTCTGGAGGTGCTGCTTCAGTTCCAGCGTGTGAAGCATCGCGCCGCACTCCGGGCACTTGGCCCAGAGGCCCTCCGGCATGTCATCGCGCTTTTCGCGACTGCGGAGGCGGGGTTTGTTGAAAATTCCCATGGTGGTGAAATTCGGAGGCGGAAGGTGCCGTGACGCGGAGGCTAGCCGCGCATGACGGTCACGACAACCACCTTTTGAACCCCGGCACGGCGGAGCACGCGGGCGCATTCGTGGACGGTCGAACCGGTGGTGAAGACGTCGTCAACGATCACCGCGCCATCCGGCTTGGCGGCGGAAAATTTCAGGCCGGCTCCGGTCATGGCAAAGGCCGCGCGCAGGTTCGCCAGCCGCTGCGACCTGCTCAGGCGGGTCTGGGTCTCGGTGCGGCGGATGCGTTTCAGCGCCTTCAGCATCGGCAGGCCGGTGGCCATGGCCAGCACCCGGGCGATCTCGGCGGACTGATTGAAATGACGATGTTGGAAGCGGCTGCGATGCAGCGGCACGGGGATGAGCGGCCAGTTTCCCGATTTTGCCTCTGCCAGGCGGGGATCCTCGAACGACTCCGCCGCCAGCGAACCGAGCTCGCGGGCAACATGGACTTCGCGACTGTATTTCAGCCGATGGATCAGACCCATCGCACGCTCATCATAGAACAGGGCTGGCCGCGCGAACTCGAAGGCGAAGTTGAGATCCCGGCAGTTCGGACACTCGAACGCTCCATCGATCAGCCCATCGAAGCCTTCACCGCAAACCGAACAGAATGGAGCCGTCAGTCGCGGCAGACTTTCACGGCAGGGGGAACACAACGACCTACCATCGCGCAGCCCTTCGCTGCACAGTGCACACGAGGGCGGATAGATCAGATCCAGCACCCGGCTGAATCCACCGCGCCTGAAAACATCAGTTGGCGGGGCGGTTTCCACAGCCGGGGTTTTTCGTGAATCCATGGACTGCCACACCGGTCAAGACCACCACCACCAGCGGAATCAATCCCTCCCGCAAGGTCGATCCAACCAGGAACTTCGCCGCCGGACTAACGCCTGGCGCCACCCAGGTGATGGCTTTGAAAACGGCGATACCGAAAATCCAGCCCGCATGAAGCCCGACGGGCAGCCAAAGGGAGGCGGTGCGCCAACGGGCATACGCGAGCACCATCCCGACCGCAGTCAGGGTCGCGAATCCAGCAATCAGATCGAGCGGTTGGGTGAACCGCATGAAGATTTGTCCGATCAGCCACAGACCCGCGGTCGGCGACTCCGGATCCGGCACCACCACACCGCTGCGAGGTTGCAGGAAATGGACAAAGGCAAAGAGCAATGACACGGAGATGATCGCCGGCCAGGGTCGCATCGCCCTCATGAACAGGCCCAGCAGAACGCCGCGGAAAATGAGTTCCTCGATGATCGAAACCACCACCGCAGGCCCCGTCGCCGAGCGAACGACTTTCCATCCGTTGATCGCAGGAAAGGTCGCCCCATTCGGAAGCGAGGTGCTTCTCCAAACGAACACCTCCACGTAGACCAGTGCCAGGCCAAGCAGGAGCAGGCCTGAAGAGGCGACCAGGAAGCCGAAGCAAAGCTGCCCGGGCCCGCGATGATTGCGCTTCAAGGGCTGCCCTTCGTTGGTAGCGATCGCCGCCTCCGGGAGCCGCAGCGACCACGGGGTGTCCCGATAGGCCAGCTTTCCCCTCTCCATCCTCAGCCACTGGATCAGCGGAATCATCAGGACGAGCGCTGAAATCATCAGCGAACGGTTGAAAAACCTCGGAAACTCGGCATTCCGGCATGCCGAAGCCAGCCACTCGATGAACCCGTTCGTCTCTTTCCTCTGTGCAACGTCCGCGCCCTGGGTCACCTCCGCCAGGGCCTTTCCAGCCGTATAGAGCCAGGGAGCCAACAAGGCCCCCAACAGCATCGCCGCCACCACGTAGGCGAGGATTTTCAGCACATCACTTTGCAGGGCACGGGGCACGCGACGGATGCTGACAGAGGAAAGTTCAAACTTCCAAGTGCCAAGTTCCGGCTTGGACTCCTCATTCGCGCCGCCCACAGTCCCGGCATGGAAAGTCACGAATGGCGGGAGCGCACCGACGAAGGCCTGCGATACTTCCGCGCCAACTATCAGGGCGGTCGATGGACGTTTCTAACGACCCTCAAGACTGATCCCGATTGGGAAATTGTCCACCCGGTCCCGGTCGAGCTCTGGCGCGAACTTCGCGACATCCTCTGGCGGAAATACCAGCGCAAGCGGGGAACCTGGGGCATCATCGAAGCCATCGACAAGATCATCTCACAGTTCCACCCGGGCGAGGCGCCGGAAGAAGAGGAAGACTGAGCCTTTGCTTCGTGGAAAGGAATCCACACATTCGAAGTCCGGGGATTGACCCCGGGGCCGGAAATCCCTAGTCGAAGGCCGGTTTCAACCGACCCCCTACGTCCATGTCCGGAGTTCCCACCATCATCTACACGAAGACCGACGAAGCCCCAGCGCTCGCCACCTATTCCTTTCTGCCGATCGTCCAGGCCTTCACCAAGCACTCGGGCATCACCGTGGAAACCCGCGACATCTCGCTCGCCGGCCGCATCATTTCCCAGTTCCCGGACGTCCTCTCCGCTGACCAGCAGATCCCAGACGCCCTCTCCGAACTCGGTGCCTGGACCCTCCAGCCCGAGGCCAACATCATCAAGCTTCCGAACGTCTCCGCCTCCGTCCCCCAGCTCAAGGCCGCCATCGCCGAGCTCCAGTCGAAAGGCTACGCCCTCCCAGATCTCCCGGAAACCGCCACCACGGACGCCGAGAACGACATCAAGGCCCGCTACGCGAAGGTCATGGGCTCCGCCGTGAACCCCGTCCTCCGCGAAGGCAATTCCGACCGCCGCGCGCCGAAAGCCGTCAAGGATTACGCCAAGGCCCACCCGCACTCGATGGGCAAATGGTCCGCCGACTCCAAGACCACCGTCGGCTCGATGGACGGCCATGGCGATTTTTTCTCCAACGAAAAATCCGTCTGTGTCCCCGCCGCCACCGATGTGAAAATCGAGTTCGTCGGCGCCGACGGCAGCACCAAGGTCCTCAAGGAATCCACCCCGCTCAAGGCCGGTGAAATCCTCGACGCCACCTTCATGTCCAAGGCCGCGCTCGTCGATTTCCTCGGCCAGCAGATCGCCAAAGCCAAAGCCGACGGCGTCCTCCTCTCGCTCCACATGAAGGCCACCATGATGAAGGTCAGCGACCCCATCATCTTCGGCCATGCCGTCGAAGTCTTCTTCAAGGACCTCATCGCCAAACACGCCGACACCATCAAGGAACTCGGCGTCGATTTCAAAAACGGCTTCGGCGATCTTGTCGCCAAAGTGGCGGCGGTTTCCAACCGCCAAGCCAACCTGGAACTCGACCAAAAACTCACCGAGCTGGAAGCCGACATCCAGCTCGCCTACGCCAACGGCCCTGCCCTTTCGATGGTCAACTCCGACAAAGGCATCACCAACCTCCACGTCCCATCCGACGTCATCGTCGACGCCTCCATGCCCGCCATGATCCGCGCGGGTGGCAAAGTCTGGGACGCCCAAGGCAAAACCGGTGACACCCTCGCCGTCATTCCGGATTCCAGCTACGCTGGCATCTATCAGGCCACCATCGACTTCTGTAAAAAGAACGGCGCACTCGACCCCAAGACGATGGGTTCCGTTCCCAACGTCGGCCTCATGGCCCAGGCCGCTGAGGAATACGGCTCGCATAACAAGACCTTCGAAATCCCCGCCAAGGGCACCGTCCGCATCACCAAGAGGGGCACGGGCGGCTCACCCGTGATTCTGCTAGAGCACGAAGTCGAAGCCGGCGACATCTGGCGCGCCTGCCAGACCAAAGACGCCCCCGTTCAGGACTGGGTGAAACTCGCCGTCAAACGCGCCCGCGCCTCCGGCGATCCCGCCGTCTTCTGGCTCGATAAAAACCGCGCTCACGACGCCCAGATCATCGCCAAGGTCGAAACCTACCTCAAGGACCACGACACCACCGGCCTAGACCTCCGCATCCTCCCGCCTGCGGAAGCCTGCACCTTCTCACTGGAGCGCATCGTCGAGGGCAAGGACACCATTTCCGTCACCGGCAACGTCCTGCGCGATTACAACACCGACCTCTTCCCCATCCTCGAAGTCGGCACCTCCGCCAAGATGCTCTCCATCGTCCCCCTCATGAACGGCGGCGGCCTTTTCGAAACCGGCGCCGGCGGCTCCGCCCCGAAACACGTCGAGCAGTTCACCGAGGAAAACTACCTCCGCTGGGACTCCCTCGGCGAGTTCTTCGCCCTCGCCCCGAGCTTCGAACAAATCAGCGAAGTCTTCAATCTCCCGAAAGCCAAAGTCCTAGCAGACACCCTCGACGCCGCCACCGGCAAGTTCCTCGAATTCGACCGCTCCCCCGGCCGCAAACTCGGCACCATCGACAACCGCGGCTCGCACTTCTACCTCGCCCTCTACTGGGCCCAAGCCCTCGCCGCGCAATCCACCGACGCCGAACTGAAGTCTATCTTCACTCCCGTCGCCGCAGCCCTAACGACCAACGAGGAAACAATCGTCGCCGAGCTGTTAGC
>JANOKL010000098.1:0-7144 GCA_031419215.1 Luteolibacter sp.
CGACCGCTACCCGGTGGCGATCACCCGGTTCCAGCCCTCACCGACGATGGTTCCGTCCTTGACGATCACTGCGCCGAACGGGCCGCCGGCCCCTTGGTTCATCCCATTTCGTGCCAGTTCGATGGCGCGGCGCATGAATCTTTCCTCAATATTCATCACACGAGGAATGCATTTCTGAAACCTCGAAGCGACAAAAATTCCCTTTCAGTGTGCGCAGAGCGCCTGATTTTCCCATTACATTACCGCTTCGATGAGCGTTGACGGACTAGAAAATTTGTTCATTCTCGTGCGCCTACCCCGTTTCCGGAACTTCAACTCAATCACCAGATGACCCTCATTCGTCGTTTTCTCACCATCGCCTTCGCGGCTTCATTCGCCACCATGGCCGTCGCCCAAGATGGCAAGCTCAACATCGCCACCGTCGATATGCAGGAGCTTTTCAAGCAATACTACCGCACGAACGAGGCGCAAAAGCAGATCAACGTCGAGCGCGCCCGCATCCAGAAGGAGAACAACGACCGCCTCACCCGCATCCGCGAGCTGGAGAACAGCCTCGGCAACCTTCGCAAGCAGATCGATGATCCCGCGATTTCGGACACCAAGAAGCAGACGCTTTTCAAGGATTGGCAGATGCAGCAGCAGGAAGGTATCGCCCTCGACCGTGAGCGCCGCGAGTTCCTGCAGCGCAAGAATCAGGCTCTTAACGAGACGATGGTCCAGCGCATGAAGGGTATTCTCAATGAGATCCGCAAGCTGGTCGAAGAGCAGGCCAAGGGTGAGAACTACGACTACGTCTTCGACAAGTCCGGCCTCAGCACCTCGCAGGTTCCTTTCCTCCTCTACACCAAGGACGCCACCGATATCACCGCCGTGCTCCTGAAGGACCTCAACAAGGACGCCCCGAAGGAAAGCCTCCCGGCTCCTGGAACGCCTGACTCCGAGAAGCCTTCCCTCACTCCGCCAGCTCCGGTTGGCGATCAGTAATTCTCCCGAGGTGGCATTCGCCCTCACTCTTTCCGAGCTCGCCCGTTTGGCCGATGGTGACATCGTCCGGGGCGGGCTCGATTCGTCTTATACAGGCATGGCGGCTCTCGATGCCGCCACGCCTGCCGACATCAGCTTCCTCGGAAACGAGAAATACCGGGGGCTTTTCCTCTGCACTCTCGCTGGAGCCGTTCTGGTGCCGCGTGGAGAGGTCGAAGGTCCGGAAACCACGGCCCTGATCGCGGTCGACAACCCCTCGCTGGCCTTCGCCTCGGTGGTGAAACATTTCGCCGCCGCCTCCAGACCCTTCGAGCCCGGCATCCATCTGCGGGCGTCTGTTGATCCGACGGTAAAGCTCGATCCTTTTAAGGTGCGCGTGCAGGCCGGGGCGGTTGTCATGGCCGGAGCGGTCATTGGTGATGGCTGCGACATCGGGCCGAACGCGGTGGTTGGAACGGATGTCGTGATCGGCCGTGATTGCTTGCTGCATGCGAATGTTTCCATCCGCGAGCGCTGTGTGCTGGGAGATCGTGTGATCCTCCAACCCGGAGCGGTGATCGGCTCGGATGGCTACGGCTACGAGTTCGTCGATGGCCGACATTTGAAGATCGACCAAGTCGGCATTGTCGAGCTTGGGGATGATGTCGAGGTGGGCGCGAATACCACCATTGACCGCGCGCGCTTTGGAAAGACCGTCGTCGGCGAAGGCTCGAAAATCGATAATCTCGTCCAGATCGGCCACAATGTGGTGATCGGAAAGCACTGTCTCGTCATCGCCCAGACCGGCTTGGCGGGCAGCTCGCGTTTGGGGAATTACGTCACGGTCGCTGCGCAGTCGGGAGTCGCCGGACACGTGATGGTGGGCGACAAGTCGATCCTCGGTGGCCGCACGGGCGTCACGGCCAATCTGAAAGGTGGCGAGGCCTACATGGGTTATCCCGCGCAGCCTTTCGCGGATGAGCAGAAGCAGAAGGCTCTGGTGCGCAGGCTGCCGAAAATGCTGGAAGATCTGAAAGCGCTGAAAAAGAAGTAGGTCCTCTGAGTCGCATAGGACTCATAAGACCCATTTTTAAAGATTCTCACTTTCCGCTCCAGCCGCCGCCGAGGGCCTTTGCCAGGGCCGCGAGGGTGATCCGCTGCTGGGCTTCGATCTGGCTCAGGGCGAGACGTGTCTGAAGCACGGTGCGATCGGAGTCGACGACGTCGAGGTAGTTGGTAAGGCCTTTGTCAAAGCGTTCCGTCGAGAGTCTCTTGGTGTCGTTCGCGCTTCTCAACGCGGCTTCCAGGGCGGAGCGGGACCTTGCCAGGCCCTTCAAATCGAGCAGTGCATCCTCCACCTCGCGCAGGGCCACGAGCAGGGTCTGTCGGTAGCTGGCCAGAGCCTCGTCATAGCGGCTGCGGGCCGCGGTGAAGTTCGCCTTGTTGGTGCCGGCATCGAGGACCGGAGCCGCCATGTTGGCCCCAAGGGAGAGCACGCGGTTTTCCAGGTTCATGAATCGGGAAGGTTCGATCGACTCAAAGCCCGCGCCCGCGCTCAAAGTGAAGTTCGGATAGAACGCGGCCTCGGCCACGCCGATGCGGGCACTGGCGGCGCGGAGGTTCTGCTCCGAGGCCCGCACGTCAGGACGGCGGTTCAGCACATCGGCAGGCAGCCCGGCCCGGAAGGACGGCAGCGATCCGCTGGTGCCGCGACGGCTGACGGAGAACCCCGAGGGACTCGTGCCGCAGAGCACCGCGAGGGCATGCTCGGCGGAGCCACGCTGACGCTGCACGCTGGCCAGATCGTTTTTCGCCAACTCCAGTTCCGTGCGGGCACGACTGGTGGCCAGCCCATCTGTTAGACCGGCATCGGTCCGGGTCTTCTGGAGGTTCAGAGCCTCGTCGCGGCTGCTGATCGTGTTGTTGACCACCGCTTCCTGGGCATCGAGTCCACGCAGGAGGAAATACTGGCGGGCGACTTCACTTGCGACTCCGAGTCGTTGTGCATCGAGCAGGGCCTCGGTCTGCGCGGCCTGAGCTGAGGAGGCTTCGACGAGGCGCTTGTTGCGGCCCCAGAGATCCGGATCGAAGGCGAGATTGAAGGTGCTGCGATAAATCGGGTTCTCCAGGGGAATGTTCACGCCGGGAGGGGCATTTCGCGACACAACATCCTGGGAGGAACGCGCAATCGCAGTCGAACCCGTCAGTCCAAGCGTCGGGAACAGTCTGGCACGATCCAGTCCGACAAGCGCGCGGGCGGTATCGACCCGAGACTTCGCCGCCGAGAGATCGTTGTTCGCGGAAAGCGCACGCTCGATGAGACGGTTCAGCTCACCATCACCAAACTGCCGCCACCAGGTATCCGGCAGACGCGAGGATGGAGTGGCTTGGCCTTCCTTCCACTTCGATCCGCCACTTAGGTTCGGGAGTTGGAAGTTAGGCCCCAGCTTGCAGGCGGAGAGCGTCAGCGCGGCGCCGAGGATGAGGAGACGGGAATTCATGGCTTGGAGTGGCGTTCGGGAGCTTCGATGAAAACATCGACCTGCTGGCCGACATAAAGTGGCGGGCTCTCAGGCCGCGTCAACGAGTAGATGACCTGGAGCACCCGGGTATCCACACGCTCGGTGCTGGCTCCGGTGAGGGAGATTTTCGGGATGATGTAGGGCTCCACCCGGACGAATTCGAGTGGGAAGGTGACCGTCGGATCGCCCTTGAGGTAACCGAAGGCCTTCTGTCCGGAACGGATGCGGATCGCGTTCTGCTCGTCGACATCGGCGCGGACCTGGAGACGGTCAGTATCGCCGATGATCATCGCGGGAGTCTTTGGCGAGGTGGCCGCATACTCGCCGGCGCGGAGGTTGACCTGAAGCACGTTTCCATCGCGCGGAGCCCGGACAGTGAGGCGGTCGATCAGCAGGGAAATGCGTTTCATTGCCGTTTCGGAAGCCACGAGCTGGGCCTTCGACGCGGAGACCTGGGCCTCCGCCACGGCGACATCTCGACGCCGGTTTTCGAGCTCGTCCTCGCTCACCGCACGCCGATCGTTGACGGACTTGAGGCGATCAAACTGCGATTGCAGCTTCGCGAGTTGCGCCTCAGTCACGGCGATCTGCGCCTTGGAAATTTCCTGCTGCGCTGTGGTGGAAAGCAGCTCGGCCTGGAGATCCCGGTCGTCGAGCTTGAACAAGGTCTGACCCTTTTTCACCGAGTCGTTCACCTTCACCGGCAGCTCCACGATCAAGCCCGCCACCGGCACGCCGATGGCCACGTTTTCGCTCAGGGATTCGAGGATTCCCGTCGCAGCCACCGATTCCTTGAACGGCTTTTGCGGCGGTGGCACCGGCGGGTCACCGGGCGGCGGAGTTTCCTTTTCCGCCTGGAGTTGGGAAAAGGAAATCATGGCGTAAAAGCCAAGAAGTGCGGCGGCGATGGAGCCGTAGCGGAGTAAATTCGAGAAGAGATTCATAGGGGAGATGAGTGTTGGCTAAAGCGCATGCTCATGGACAAAGTGCGGCTTATCGTCAGAAGTGCGCTGACGAACTTCCACGATCTCGCCATCGTCCATTCGGGCGATGCGGTCGGCATAGGAGAAGATCCGGTTGTCGTGCGTGACGATGATGACCGCCCGATTGGCCGTGCGGGCGACCTGGCTGAAGAGGTCCAACACGATCTCGCCGTTCTGCGAATCGAGAGCGGCGGTCGGTTCATCACAGATCACCAGCGGCGGTTCGTGCACCAGCGCGCGGGCAATGGCGACGCGTTGCTGCTGCCCGCCGGAAAGCTTGTTGGGCCGGTCCTTCCAGCGCTCGCCAAGTCCGACTTTTTCGAGTGCTTCGCGTGAGCGTTTCAATGACTTGCCTGACGCTACACCTTGGATGAGAAGGGGAATGCCGACATTTTCCGCGATGGTCAGCGTGGGGATCAGATTGAACTGCTGGAAGATGAAGCCGATTTTCTGGGCGCGGAATTTTGTTAGAGCGCCGCCGGAGAGTTTTGTAAGTTCCTTGCCAAAGACCGAGATATCACCGGCGTCCACCTTGAGGGTTCCGGCGATGGCGCTGAGCAGTGTGGTTTTTCCGCAACCGGACGGCCCGACCAGCATCAGGATTTCCCCGGTGTGTGCCTGCAGGTTCACTTTCTTCAGCACGTGGATCTTGTTGGACCCATCACCGAAGCTTTTCTCAACGCCGCGCACATCCACGACGATGCTGGAAGATGGAGAGGACTCAGGCACGGAAGACCATCGCGGGTTCGTAAAGGCTCAAACGGATGATGCCCAGCATGGCGGCCATCATGCAGATCAACTGGATGACGCAGAAGGCCACCACCGGAACAATCCAGGGCATGTAAAACGGCGGCTGTTGATTCTCGATCGCGCCTCTGGCAAACGCGTAGGTCGCCAGCAAGCCGAGGCCAAAGCCGATCACGCCGACCGTTGAGGCTTGAAAAATCAACATCAGACTTAGTCGAAAATTCGACATCCCCATCGCCTTCAGCGCGCCGAGGTGTTTCAGGTTATCCAGCACGAAGGCATAGAACGTCTGGCAGGCGATCGCCACTCCGACGATAAAGCCGATCACCACGGTGGTGCCGAAGGAAAATGGAATGCCTGTGTTCCGTACGAACCAGAACACCGTCGAGGTGTTGAAATCTCCGCGAAGGGTCTTCTCGCCCACTTTGACATCGCGGGGGTTGTCGCCGAAGCCACGATTCACATAGGCGCGGAGGCCCGTCTGCTTCTCGATCTCATCCGCCGCGTCTTCCAGGCTCATCCCTTCGACTGGCGCGGCGATCACTGCGGAGAGCATTTTTCGCGATGGCGGCGAGTATTGCAGCGCGCGCTCATAGGTCGTCCACACATAGGGTCCACCGGTGAAGGAACGCATCGCCTTGCAGATGCCGACCACTCGGGCCTCGATGTCGTTGATCTCGAAACGATCGCCGATCTTCACCGGATGGTCCTTGTCTTTGGCGAGCCGTTCCGTGGCCAATTCATCGATCACGACGGTGTTCGGCAACCGGAGATCCTGCAGGTTGCCTTCGACCATCGCTCCCGGAGCTCCGGCCAGCGAGGCGGAGTCGATCCCGATCAGCTGGATCGTTTTGAAACTGCCATCGTCCTGCCGCACGCGCTGGATGCCCGAATAGAGGGGCATCGCCCAGCGGATCGCTGAAACCGAGCGCACTCGGGAAACATCCGTGTCCCGCAGCGGGTTGGTCTCGTTGACCTGCTCGACCTGGCTTTCCACGATGTAGAGCGGGGCTGGCACATTCTTCAGCGTCGAAGTCGTCCAGCGCATCAGCCCGCAGAACACCGAGGCTTGCTGCACGATCAGGAAGGTGGCGAAGAACAAACCGGCCACGAGCATCAGATACTTCGCCGTATCGCCGAAGAGCATTTTGAGCGCGAGACCGATCATGCGGATTGGGAAAAGAGTCAGCCGCAGCCACCCGGCCGCGCCCGGAGACTAGCAGGAGGCGGACCCGGCGCAACCGACGAGGCACATTTCGGGTGATTTCGTGGGCGACCGTGTTTCAAACACTTGGACTCCAGCGTTCTTGCAGTGAGTTATTTCACGCGCTAAACAGCGTCATCCATGGAGGACGCGCCGCAGCCGAACATCAGCATCCTCCGCACGAGGAGGTTCTGGTTCCGCTGGGCGGTGCCGGGGTTGCTGTTGGCGTTGTGGGTGGAATCAATTTTTGTTTCCCAGAGTATCGGAATCGATTTTCTGAAATCTTCATCATCAATCTCCTGCGGCTTTTGGATGGCAAATGGGAAATTGATTTTCGAGTGGAGCTCATCACCTATGTTTTCATCAACGTCTGGCCCGGCCAGTTCAGGATGGGGAAAGCTGTTTTATAATTTCGAAACGTCTCCAGGCTTGGAGCTGTTCCCTCAGTTTTTTCAATACGATGATGGAAGCGGTGCATGCATAAGAACAGGTGCATGGTTTTGGGCGGTTCAAATCCCTCTTTGGTTTCCCCTCATCCTTTGGCTGCTCCTCACGGGACTCTGGTCGAGACACCGGAAGTTGAAACGCAGGGCGCTGCACTGACAGGCCGTTGGCCCTGAAGAAGGATGATGGGAGGCAAAAGGCGTTTGCTTCCGCACTCCAATCGCCCCTTACGCCCTCTCCAGAATCTCCACCTCATAAAGATCCGGATCGGTCACGAAGGC
>JANOKL010000099.1:0-11409 GCA_031419215.1 Luteolibacter sp.
TCCCCGAGTGGAGGAACTCCCGCACCGGCCAGCGCACCCGCACCTGCTTCGGCGCCTATTCCGCCACCACCACCACCGCCTTCACTCGTCAATGGCGAATTCAGTGTCGTCAACTTCACAACGTGGACCAATGCGGCCGGGTCGACAAGTTACCAGAACGGCGGCTTCAAATGGGGCGCGGGTGCGATTGGCGGCTGGACCGCTTATGTCGGCAGCACGGTGGAAGTCTGGGAGGTCGGCTCAGAAAGATTCATCGAGCTGGACGGCAGTGCCGGGAATTACGGCGTCAAGCAACCCATCGCCAATGTCCGGGCAGGAGGCTATGTTCTCACTTGGAAGCAGTGTGGAAGAACTCATAGCAATGCCGGAAGCGATCCTTACAAAGTCAAAATCTATTACATGAACGGAACCAGCGAGGTCGTTCTGACCCTGTCACCCTTGTATGCAGGATTCAGTAAAACTATGTGGACAGACAATGCGTTAGGATTTCAAATTTCCTCCACTCAACTTGCTGCCGCAGGAACCAATCCTATTTACGTTGCTTATGTGCCACTCGGCAGTATGAATTCTTATGGAACTTTGGTTGATAAAGTGAGACTGGTAGCCACTGAAGACGCACCAGATGTCTTGGCTGTGAATTCGGATTTTGATGAAGGCCGTATTGATCCGGTGACTGGATACGCGGTTCCAGATTGCGACGACAGCGGTACCGCACTTGAAGCGGTGAGAAATCATTTGGATGGCAAGTTCGCAATCAATGAGCGCGTCACCGATGATCTGCATTCTGGATTTTTTGGAGTGAATCCATCCAGTCTTGGCGCTGATTTCTGGGCTGGAGCGAACGTCACCATCAGAAAAATCATTAAGACCGACCCTGCAACCGGGCATCCCGAAAGCGGGCATATTCGGCTATATGGGAAATGGGGAAATGGCCCGTCTGAATACCGGGCCATCACACCGTATGATTTTGCTACACTCGCCACCACAAACCTGGCGACTGGCGGCATCAACGGCGTCTCTGGCGAAAGCGTTTATGGCACCGCTTCACCTTTCCCTGCTGGAACTTCCTTTTTTATCGAAGGCGTCCATCCTGGCAAAATCACTCTCGAATGGCGCTACCAGAAAGGCAGCATTGACCTCAGGCACGAGCAAAACTTCGAAGTCTGCACGCACAAGAACGCCCTCCAATGGAAACACGATCTCGCATATAAGATCAGGCTGGAAACATCCAATGATCCAAGCGGTCAAATCAATACGATTTCGGTCATGTACACTGGCGAAAGCTATAGAGATAGAATGGAACGGGCTTCCGAATACTACGACTTCTATCAGGACTGCTTCCTCACGCCTATGCGGTCACAGCCAGCCCATCCGCAGGCTATGAGCTGGCCCGGCCTAGCACGCCTCGCAGGGAGTCAAGTCATAGGAGGACTAAGCGATTCGGAATACGCCAGGATTCTGTTGGAAGTGGGAACATTAGCTGGCTATGCTTTGCCACAGTCAATTGAGGATGAGTTATTGCAATGGTCTCTCAGCGAAACAAAAGATCTGCAGCAGGCGCTCTTTACAGGTGCCCGGACAATCTTCCAAAGCATCGGCTGGCAGATGCACGCTTACAGGAGTTCGGGCTATAGGGCGCTTGATTGGGTGGCTTCCGAAACTGGGGAGATTGAGGTCGATGCATTGGTGAAAGCTGGTGTTTGGAGAGATCTTCGGGTTGGAGTCCTAAATCATGATCAGGCACTACTGGATGCCGCAGCACTGAGCATCACTGCTCGTGAACAAAACGTAACAATCGTCCCTACCTGGGGGGTGATATCTGGGTTGTTTCTTGGAACCACTAATTGGATGTTCAGTGTTTTAGGTGCAAATAGCTGTACGCCTTCTGGCCTGGATTTCTGTGACCTTTTTCCACAACTTCCAGTTCCTGCCGGAAGCCTTTCAAATACTGCGGATCGTTGGACTTGGATTCAGCCGACCACCTCTGACGGTGTTTTAGATACATGGAACAAACACCCGACCGCAACGCGGGAAACGCTTGTGAGAAGGACTATCGAGCAGGATGCCAGACGCTTTTCACTGATTTCCCATTTTCCGCGTCCTTTGCCAACGCCTGTGGTGGCCCTGCCTGTCTGGGTGTGGGACAACGAGGACGTGCCGTAGAACTACCAATCATGAAGATAATTTTGTTAATGTTAGTCTTCTGCCACATTATGTGCGCCGCAGATGCTCCAATACTGAGATTCGATGATCGGGTGACGTGGAAACAAATTTTTGATTCTGGTTTTAGGCCAAAACATTTGGAAGGTCTCGAACGAAATACGTGTATATCCCAGAGCCAAAGCTTTTTTGTAGAGTTTAAAGGCCGTGAATCGAAGTTCAAAATTGACAACGGTAGGGTCTCGTTCTCGTTTTTTTACGATGATTTTCTGAGTATGATATGGCACCAAAGTGCAGAGGCCATCACTCTTGAAGAGGGGCGGCGAAGAGCGGACGAATTTCGTAAGGTTTTTGATGGATATATAGTGCAAGAAATTTCGATGCCTCCATTGATCGATCCGAGTGGCCTGGTGGATGCCGGAAACGACGAGAATAACATTAAAGCTCGCGTCGGCGAATATCGAATAACATATGGATTTGACAACTCACTCGGTAAAGATAAGCCTATTATTCCCCATTTTTACATAACCTGGAGCTTTCCTGGAATGCCTGATTCCAGAATGAAAGACTCTGGAGACGTCGTCCGCCCACCCAAGGGTTATGAATGGTACAGCCTTGATCCAAAAGTCAGTACGCCGGATCCCGCATCAACAGCCGATCCCTTGGCCCCGTCCGGAGTCGCAGTTCCTGAGCAGAAAACCTTAGCCCAGTCAAAGAACGAGACTAAGACGGTTAAGCCAGAAAAGGCTAAAGCCGCAATGGATGAGTCCCCTTTGCGGTGGTGGCTAATTGGTATTTTAGGCACCGTCATTGCGATTGTGTTGCTGAGGCGGTTGAAATCAAAATCTTCCCTTTGAAAAAATGGTTCCCCTCGCGGTTTAGTGTGTGGCCTCCGGCAATGTGTTCCGTTGACGGCTGTCGGAGTGGCGTCATGGGAGAGTCTTTCTTGGAGCCATTCGCGATTCCGCCGCCACCCGAAGCTCCCTGCTGCAATCTCTGCGGCGGCGAGGCTGCGGTGGTGATCGAGGGTGTGGGCTGGTGCGTGGATTGTTTCCACGCTCGTGGCTCGTGCTGCTCCGGCGAGTGAGTCTTGTTAGAGATTTCCCTTCTTCATTTCCGAGACCGCATGATCCACGGCGCGGGCGGTGTACGAGCGACATTTTTTCGTCATGGTCACTTTGGGAAGTTCTCCTGCATCCGTAGTGTCCATGTCAAAATCTTGTCAAAAAAGCCTAACATTGAACCTTGACTGCTTCCGACTGCTAAATCATTTGATTCGAAGCTGTTGCGCCAAACAAATTTACGAACTCCACTTTTTACCGCCCTGATTCCAGTTCCTACAGGAAGCCTTTCAAATACTGCGGATCGTTGGACTTGGATTCAGCCAACTACCTCTGACGGTGTTTTAGATACATGGAATAAACACCCGACCGCAACGCGGGAAACGCTTGTGAGAAGGACCATCGAGCAGGATGCCAGACGCTTTTCACTGATTTCCCATTTTCCACGTCCTTTGCCAACGCCTGTGGTGGCCCTGCCTGTCTGGGTGTGGGACAACGAGGACGCGCCCTAGGCCTATCAATTATGAAAACAATTTTGGTAATTTTAGTTTTATGCCGTGTTCTATGCGCCGCAGATGCTCCAGTGTTGAGATTTGATGATCAGGTGACGTGGAAACAAATTTTTGATTCTGGATTTAGGCCTAAACATCTTGAAGGTCTTGAGAGAAATACTTGTGTTTGTCGCGATCAGGAATTCCTTTTGCAATTCAAGGATCGAGAGTCCAAATTCCGGCTAGGTAAAGGATCTATTGACTTTGGATTCTTTTACGATGATTTCCTCCAAATGTTTTGGCATCAGGGAGCTGATCCGATCACCTTAGAAGAGGGCAGGCGCCGAGCTGATGAGTTCAGAAAGCTTTTCGATGGATTCATCATCCAAGAGATCACGATGCCACGACTAATCGACGCTAGCGGTCTAGTAGATGCGGGGAACGATGAGAATAATGTGAAAGTACGTGTTGGGGAATATTTGATTTGGTATGGTTTCGACAATTCTCTTAGAAAAGATAAGCCCATCATTCCTCATTTCTATATTACATGGAATTTCCCCGGTCGCCCGGATGTCCGACTCAAAGATTCGGGAGATGTCGTTCGCCCACCCGAGGGATATGAATGGTACAGCCTTGATCCAAAAGTCAGCACGCCGGATCCCGCATCAACAGCCGAACCCTTGGCCCCATCCGGAGTGGCAGTTCCCGAACAGAAAACGTTAGTCCAGTCAATGAACGAGACTAAGGCTGTTAAGCCGGAAAAGGCTAAAGCCGCAATGGATGAGTCCCCTTTGCGGTGGTGGCTAATTGGTATTTTAGGCACCGTCATTGCGATTGTGTTGGTGAGGCGGTTGAAATCAAAATCTTCCCTTTGAAAAAATGGTTCTTCCCGTGAGTTAGTGTGTTTGGCCCCCGGCAATGTGTTCCGTTGAAGGCTGCCAGAGTGGCGTCATGGGAGAGTCTTTCTTGGAGCCATTCGCGATTCCGCCGCCACCCGAAGCTCCCTGCTGCAATCTCTGCGGCGGCGAGCCTGCGGTGGTGATCGAGGGCATCGGCTGGTGCGTGGATTGTTTCCACGCTCGTGGCTCGTGCTGTTCCGGCGAGTGAGTCTTGTTAGAGATTTCCCTTCTTCATTTCCGAGACCGCATGATCCACGGCGCGGGCAGTGAGGGCCATGTAGGTGAGCGAGGGATTCGTGCAGCCGGCGGAGGTCATCGCGGAGCCATCGGTGCAGAAGACATTCGGAGCGCCCCAGACCTGGTTCCACGAGTTCAGCACGGAGTTCTTCGGTGAGCTGCCCATGCGTGCGGTGCCCATTTCATGGATGCCGAGGCCGAGCGAGGGCGCTTCGTTGAAACTGGTGATGTTCTTCGCGCCGAGGGCCTCCAGCATTTCGACCGCGTCGTTCCGCATGTCGATCCGCATGCGGGTTTCGTTCTCCTTGGCACCGGCATTCGCAACGACGAGCGGCAGGCCCCACTTGTCCTTCTTGTCCGGGTGCAGCGAGATGCGGTTGTCCTCGTAGGGCAGCCATTCGCCAAAGCCGCCCATGTTGAGCGACCACGGACCGAAGGAGGTGAACTCCTTTTTGAAATCCGCTCCGAAGCCGTCGATCTGTCGCGACCATCCCTGGCGCATGCCTCCGCCCTGATAGCCGTAGCCGCGCAGGTAGTTTTGATTCGGCTTTTCGGTGTGGTTCCGGAAACGGGGAATGTAGAAGCCGTTTGGCCGACGGCCGAAGGTGGCCTTGTCGGGGTGGGTTTCCAGGATGCCGCCGGCTCCGACGCCGAGGTGGTGGTCCATCAGGTAGCCGCCGAGCGAGCCGCTCTCGTCCATGCCGTTCGGGAAGCGCTTCGACTTCGAGTTCATCAGGATCGAGGTCGAGGGAATGGTGGAGGCGTTCAGGAAGATGATCTTCGCGAAATATTCGGTGGTCTCCATCGTGAGTTCGTCGATGAGCTGCACACCGACGGCCCTGTTCGTCTCATCATCGAAAAGGATCGAGTGGACGATCGAATGGGGTCGCAGGGTCATCTTTCCCGTCAACTCGGCGGCACGCAGCGTGGCGGACTGGCTGCTGAAGTAGGCTCCGAACGGACAGCCGCGGATGCAGAGATTGCGGTACTGGCAGGAGGCGCGACCGAGCTTCATCTGCTCCTCGGTGGGCGCGGTGAGATGGGCGGCGCGGCCGGGAATGACCTTGCGTCCGATCCACTTTTTCTCGACCGCGCTTTTCAGATCGAGTTCGACGGGAGTGAGGCCCATCGGCGGTTGGAAGATGCCGTCGGGCAGGATGTCCAGGCCCTCCTTGGATCCGCTGATGCCGGCGAAGCGTTCGGCGTAGTCATACCACGGCGCGAGATCCTTGTAACCGATCGGCCATGGGGTCGCGATTCCTTCTTTGGCATTGGCCTCGAAGTCGATCGGACTGAGGCGATAGGACTGTTTTCCCCAGGTGATCGAGCGGCCGCCCTTGTGGTAGCCACGCATCCAGTCGAAGCGTTTTTCCTCAATGTAGGGATGCTCCTGATCGTTCACAAAATACTGTCCTTGACTGGGCTTGACGGTGTAGCCGGTGCGGCTCTGCACCTTCTGCTTTTCCAGCATCTCGCGTGAGGTCGTGTTCTGGTGCTGGAGCTGCCAGGGCGCGGCGTTGGTGGTGGTGTAGCCGGCGATGTGTTCGACATCGCGACCGCGTTCGAGCACGAGGGTCCTGAGGCCCTTTTCACAGAGTTCCTTGGCGGCCCAGCCACCGGAGATGCCGGAGCCGACGACGATGGCATCGAAGGTGTGTTCGACCTTGCCCTTGAGATTGACGTTCATGAGAGGTGGTGGAAATGGGTTACATCGAGTAGGCCTTCTGGCCGGGCTTCACAGGCATGGCGGGCTCCCAGCGGCCGGGGACGAGGTGGAACTCGAAGGCTTTCGTCGCGCCGATCTCGGAGCTGGCGTAGGTGAACTTGGTGAGGTCCTTGAACTTGCGGATGAAGCTGCCCTGGCCGCCGTTCACCTTTTTGGACTCCTGCTCGAGGGCGGTGAGGAGTTCGATGCGCTGGGCGGTCGTGAGTTCGCCGAAAGCTTTCTGAAATGTGCTGCTCGACCGTGTTTCAATCCCGGCCAGACCCTCGACGATGAGCTTCTGATCCGCCTCGATGAAACAATCCTGCACGATCGACTCGATCCATCCGGGCACCCCGGCCTGGATTGCTCCGGGTGTGTCCGTTTCCGGAATGATCGTCTCCGCGACCACGGCCACGAGCTTCCGCTGAGTCTCATTGAAAAATTTCAGCTTCGACGCATCGAGTGGCTCGGCCAGTTGCGCGAACACACTTTCCGGCAAGGCGAGCGAGCTGCCGAGCGAGAGTGCCATGACTTTCATCCATTCCCTGCGATCCATCCAACCAAGCTACGTTCACAAAAAATCTGGGCAATCGTGTTTTTACAGCTCGGTGAGCGGAAGCACATTCCCCGGTGGCATCCGGCCCTTCTTCTGCTTTGCTGACGTCGGTTCATGAAAGTCCGCGCCGCCGCCCTCCTCCTGCTCTTCGCTCCCTTTGCCCAGGGGGTCGGCTTTCGCGTGGCCACCTACAATGTCGGCGCGCATCTCGTGATTCCGCCCGGTGGCGGTGCGGCCTACTTCGACTACGGCATCGGAAATCCGGGCGCACCCGATCACGACAAGGTTCGCGAGGTGCTCGCACGCATCAATGCGGACGTCGTCTCGCTTCAGGAAATCCACAGCACCGATGTCGCCGGAAATCCCGATGACGTCGATGCTCTCGCGATCAGCCTTGGCTACGGTTACAGCTACGTCGCCCCGACGACGAACGCCTTCGACACGAGCCTGCGCGTCATCTTTCTCTCCCGCCATCCGTTCGTCTCGACGGCCACTGTCGGCTCGCCCGCCGGCGCGAAGGAAATCACCCGTCTCTGCCCGGTGGTGAAGGTCGACATCCCCGGCACCACGCGCGATCCGGTCATCCTCGGCCTTCATTTGAAATCCGGCACCAGCTCGCAGGAACGCTTTCGCCGCGCTGTGGAAATGAAGCGCGTGGTCGGTTACCTCGCCGCCCAGGGCATCACCAACGACGACAACTTCATCCTCCTAGGCGACTTCAATCCCTCCTCCACGAACCGGACTTTCACCGCCCTGCCAACCGGGCTGCCGACGACGTTCTCGCTCGGTTCGGATCTCACATTCCCCATCACCTACTCGACGAATCCGCTGACCTACTTCTCCAGCAACGTCCCCACCAGGCTCAGCGCGTTTCATCTCAACGGATCACCCAGTACCTTCGACACCACCACGACCACCGGACCGACCCTTGATCTGCTGCTCGTGTCCTCCGCCATAGCAGGTCGCCCGCATGCCACCGAGGTTTACAACTCCACACTTGATACCTCCAACAGCGTCGGACTTCCAAAAAATGGCTCACCTCCCGCCTCCAACACCAGCGTGCTGGCCTCTGATCACTACGCGGTCTTCGCCGACCTCGATCTCGACCAGGACTACCCGAATCTAGCTGCCTCAGTTTCTCCCGGCAGCCTCACCGAAGGAGGTCCATCACCGGTCAATGTGCAGGTCAATCTTCCCGCCGCCCTGGCCTCGTCGCTGACCGTCAGCTTCACGCCCGATGATCCCTCCGCGCTTACGCTTTCGGCTTCAAGCGTGGTGATTCCGGCTGGATCCACTTCGGGCTCGATCACGGTGACCGCCTCGCGCGACTACGTGGCCCAAGGAAACCGTGCGGTCACCTTCACCGTCTCGGCGGTCGGTTATGATCCGGCGAATACCGTGCTTCAAGTGATCGATACCGACGCACCTTACGCCTTCAACGCGCCCGGTGAGACGATCTCCGAAACCTTCACCAGTTTCGGCGGCACGCGTGATCCCTCGCCTTGGATCACATCCGGTGCCTCCTGGCTAGGTGCCGATGACGGCATATCCGTCGTCTCCGGTTTTCGTGCGTATGGAACCGCGACTGACGGCTCGGTCGGCGCGTTGTTGAACTCGTCGACTGCCATCGCGACCGCCGCCTTCACCAATCAAAGCGACCTTCCTCTAACAGCCCTTCAGCTCAACTTTACGGCGGAGCAATGGAAGGCGGTTTCTTCGGGCAGGCCGGACTCATTGAGTGTCGAACTCATCGTCAACGGTATCGCCACGCCAGTTCCATCCCTGAGTTTCACCGCCGCGACCAATCTCCCCACAGGTCCCGTTTCCGCTGGTTCGTCCGTCGCCAAAACCGCCATTCTGACTGGTCTTTCCATTCCGCCTGAAGGTAATTTCAGCCTGCGTTTCACGTTCTCTCCTGGGCTGAGCGGAATCACCTCGCCTGATGTCTTCATCAACGAGTTCCACTACGACAACAGCAGCACCGACAGCGGTGAGTTCGTCGAAATCGCGGTGAGCTCCAAGTTCAGCGGAGCTCCTGGAGACATCAGCCTGCTGCTCTACAATGGTGCGGACGGAGCCACCTATGGAGTCACCCATTCCCTCAGCACCTTCACCCAAGGGGAGACCAGCGGCGGACACACCCTCTATTCCAAGCTCATTTCCGGCATCCAGAACGGAAATCCCGATGGCTTCGCGCTCGTGGTCGGTGGTGGCGTTACGCAAACAATCTCCTACGGCGGTTCATTCGCTGGAACCGCAGGCTTGGCAAACGGCCGCACCTTCACGGACATCGGCGTGAAACAGACCGGCAATGAGACTGCAGGACAATTTGCCTTGGGGCTCACCGGTTCGAACGCCTCGCCACAGTCCTTTTCATGGACGAAATTCAGCAATCTTCCTCATTCCCCAGGACAGGTGAACTCCGGCCAGACCTTCACTGCTCCGGCTCTTCCTCAAGGCATCGCCCTCGACAATCTCAGCGTCACCTTCCTCACCGACACCGATCTGGATGGCCTCCCCGATCTCACCGATCTGGACGACGACAACGACGGCCAGACCGACATCGCCGAAGCCCTTTTCGGCAGCAATCCACTGGACTCCTCCTCAATCTATCGCCCTAGTTTCGCGATCACCACACCCGGAAACGCGACGCTGAATTTCGCCACGCTCACGGGCAGAACCTACACCGTGCAGCGCAGCGAAAGCTTGAGCGACTGGACCACGATCTCCGTGCAAAGCGGCACCGGCGCGGTGATCTCGTTGCCGATCAACACCACGGAATTTCCGAAGGCCTTCTACCACGTGATCGTCTCCGATCAGTGAGCGCCGTCCTTGAAGTGCTCGCCGAGGAAATCGCGGCCGAAGTCACCATCGAAATCCCGCCACACCGTGTGCTGGTGATTGGCGTTGTTCTGGGAATTCGCCGCCTCGATCAGGAAGGTCGGGCCCTGGATGCGGTAGTAGTAGGCCTCGCCCGGCTTCAGCCCACCGGCCCAGCCGAAATGGATTTTCTCAACGCCCGCATCCTTGATCTGCTTCAGCTCGGCCTCGACCACCATGCTGCGATAGCGGCCGAGGTACTCGTTCACGATCTTCATCAACGCGTCCTTCTGCGTATCGGTCAGCGCGGTGTAATCCACGCCCACCGTTTCAAGCTGCTTCACGCTGCGCAGAGCGGTTGTGAGGATTTCACCCGGCGGCTTGTCGGTGTAAACGACCGGCTTTCCGGCTTCGGCTAGCGTCGTTGCCAGCGCGCGCGCCAGGTCCTCCTCTGCGGCCAGCACTCGGGTACCCTTCTTCGGCCCCTCGCGGACCTCGCCCGGATTCGTACCCATGAACGACGGCGTCGCAGCCAGTTTTCCCTCGGCCAGCGTCAGGTTGATCGAAAGATGATGGCCCTCGAAGCGCCAGCTCCAGCCCTTGGGATTGCCGGGCTCGCCGAAGATGCTGACGAAATACTTCTCCGGGTTGCGCTTCACCGGATCATTCTCCAGCGCGGCCAGCACCGCCTCCAGCGACATGATCGTCTCTGCCTTCAGCGCGCCCTTTTCACTGAGCCCGGCTTGGAGCAGTCCGATCCCGGCCTTTCTCTCCTCTTCGGTCATTTCCATCAATGGCAGCCCCTTGCGCGGCTGTGGCACGAAGGCCCAGTTCTCGCGCTCCGGTGAATCGAAGGGAAACAGCGCCTTGGCTTTCTGCTCGGCCGTCAAAAGGCCGATGAAGGCCTTGGCCTTGTCGGCCATCTCGGAAGCCTGATCAGCCTGCGCCACCGTCGCTGCGACCAGCGCGACCAAAGGAAGGAATTTGAGGGTCATTCCACAGACTACGGAGAAATCCGGCGGACTGTCACAAAAAAGCGTGGGGACTCCGCATCAAATTCATAACCACCGATATTGGCACCTAATCAATTCACCCGAGTAGCCCATGCTCCCGTTTTTGGTGCCTCGCCCAGAGGTTGATGCCGAGCAGCCAAGTGATGAAGGGAATCCAGAGGGGAATGGAGATCACAGAAGAATTCCCCAGGCCCAAGCATCCAGCTCCATGGACAGCAAAGGGAGGTGGAAAGAGCCTTAGCCCTGGATGAAATACAATTTCAGAGCGCACATCGCTCCACGGATTCTTGATCGGCAACGCCCTTGGAATGTTCAATTTCGTTAATCCCAGCCGCAAGGTTCCAGCAGTTAATGACAAGGAACAAGAGGTCTCAACAGAGGGGGCACCGTGCCCGATCCAAATACTTTGTGAGAAAACCATCGAGACCATCCACAATGCCAGCAGCAACCCCGGAATCGCCCGGCGG
>JANOKL010000100.1:0-1271 GCA_031419215.1 Luteolibacter sp.
GAAGGTCGGGAAAACCGCTGGCAAGGGCGCACGCTTTGCCTGGTGGGTGGGGGACCAGGGAATCAAATCCGCCCTCACGACCCAACCTGCGGCAACGGACGTCTCGTTGGCCACACGGCGCATGAACCTTCAAGGCGCTCCCCGAAATGCGGTCGAGCTAGCCAGCATTTCCAACGGCAAGCCCTTTGCGGCGCTCGCCGCCGATGATCCGAGAATCAACCAAGTCACCGATTGGAAACAGGGTGCCTTTCTCGCGTCCGACACCCAGACACCACGCGGGCTTTTTCATGACCTCGCTCCATTTTCCAGCGGGCTGCTGACGAATGTGACCGCCGGTGGATTTCGGAAAGATCTCTCGATGCAATTGGAGCGTCCGACCTCCAACCCTCCGACCACCGCACTCTACACCGTTGGCGGAGAGAATGGCATCAACCTCCAGGAGCTCTGGGCTTACTACAACCTCTACAAGGCCGTCAAAACCTCCGGCTCCGCCAACTACACGACGAGCGGCAGGATTAATTCAGGCACTCCGTTTCTGGAAGTCGCGGCCTCTCCAGCCGATTGCCAGAACGACGACAACTTCTACTTCAAGCAGCCTGTCATCATCAGTTACCAACTGGTCCTCTCGTTCAGGACCCTGCCGGTCATCCCGACGGGCGGCACGGTCGCAGTGAACCGTCTGCATGTCGTCGTGGACCCGGTGCTGACTTTCTGGAACCCACTGGACGTGCCGGTGGTCGTTCCGGCAGGCCAGCTCTTCACAGTCAAGTATTGGCAGATTCCCTACGATCTCTTCATTTCGAAAAACGGCACTGCGCCCCAAAGGTGCCCTCTCGCCGCCATTTTCTCGGACGCCACAGCATCGAACAGCGGTGATGCGAACTTTCTCAGCCTCCAGGTAGGTGCACTTCAGCAGATGGCCTTCAAGCCCGGAGAGGTCATCAAGATGTCCCAAAGCGGCAGCACCATCGCGAAGTCAGCCTTGCCAAACAGACACAAGCTCGGTGGCAAGGCCGGATTCAACTTCGGCAGCGGAGTCGCCATGCCCGTGCGCGATCAGGCCGACCGATTTGTCGATCTGGCACCCGCAGATTCCATCACCTACACCGCACAGCCCAACAACCTCACCGCCGGCAAGACCAGCTCCGACGGAAATTCCCCCACGGGAGCCAATCAACACACCCGACACTTCTCCCTGACCCATCATGACTATTTTGTCGGCGATGACCGTGGCAGCTCAACCACCAGCCTCGGCATCGGCGGCATGATCA
>JANOKL010000101.1:0-1680 GCA_031419215.1 Luteolibacter sp.
GACCTTCACCGGCGACCGCTTTCACCAATCCCTCCGCTACGCCGAGAATCACGACGAGGTGCGGCTCGCCAATCCACAGCACTGGGGTGGACTGGGCATGAAGGTGGGTCGACCCGTCTCAGCGGTGCTCTTCGCCATGGGGAAGGGCCCGGTCATGCTTTACAACGGCCAGGAAGTCGGCGAGCCGGCGATCGGCAGCGAGGGCTTCGGCGGCGATGATGGCCGCAGTTCGATCTTTGATTATGGTTCCATGCCGGAGTTCACCAAGTGGACGAACAACGGCAAGTTCGATGGGGCCCGCCTCAGCCCCGAACAGAAGGATCTGCGGAAATGGTATGGCGATCTGTTAGGCGAGTTGAAAAAGCCCGCCTTTGTCTCCGGCGACTTCTACGGCCTGAATCACGCCAACAAGGACAACCCGGCCTTCGGACGGCTCGGCGACGAATCCGCCAGCGGCCACTGGCTCTACGCCTTCCTCCGCCGCGATCCGAAGAGCAAGCAGGCCTACCTCGTGGTGGCAAATCTCAACGGCAGCGAGCCCTTGAAAGGCGTCCGCATCCACATCCCCGAGGACGCCCGGAAATGGCTGATGCGGGAGTCGCAGGACGACTGGGTCTTTGAGTCCCGCTTCAACTCGGACTGGACCGGCCTGATCAAGGCCTCAGAACTTTCCACTCAAGGCATCGAACTTCCCGATCTCGCGCCGTGCAGCGTCGAGTTGATTGAGATCCGCTGAGGAGTGGGGATACTCCTTGCTTCCCCCTTTTATAGCTGGAAGGCTCTCGAGTCTGCTGATGAGTTCAGCCTTGACCGGGAATCGGTTGGTTGCTGCTTTCAGGGCCATGATTGTATTGGACCTGCTTTTGGAAGCCCTTCGGGCTGCAAGAGGTAGGTCGGTGACGCTTGAGTCCATCCTCGAAGTCGGTCGGGAGAACCTTTTGGAAGCGCCGGAGTTCTTCGAGGAATTGATGAATATTCATGGGTGCGAAGGCTGCTTTATGATGAAATGGGCATGCCCACTGATCACATCGAGCGACCCGTAGAGGTAATCCCATTCGTATTTGATCTGCCGGGTGACAACTGGCCGCTGTCCCTTGATGCTCCAGAGCCGACGTAGTTCGGTATGCAGGCCGAAGCGCGCTTCGTCCATGACTCAGATCTTCACCTTGCTGCCAGAGGGGATGTTCAGGGCCACCAGCTGTTGGCCAAGTTCCTCACGGAAGGAGTCGGCTGCCGCGGGGTCTTTTTTGGAGTGACTGGGTCGCGGCACCAGCAGCACTCCTTTGAATTTTTTTAGCCAGAGCCAGACCGTGTTGTAGGGGCGTTTGATGCCGTGGGCTTGCTCGAGCCAGCGCTGCGCGTGGACCGCCGTCACGAACTCGTTGGCCCTGAGCTTTGCCTCAAGTTCAGCGAGGACCTCCGTTGAGATTCCACGACAACTCCCTTCTTTGGGCCCCGGCTTTTCGCGGGAGAGAAGCGCCTCCAGTCCGCCCTCCCGCACGGCTTTGATCCATTCGAAAAGGTATCCCCGCGCCACGCCACAAAGATCAGCAATCTCGGCGGAAGTGGACTCGCCCCTGGCAGCGAGCTTGATGGCAAGCAGGCGGTTCTTGCGCCAGCCGTCAGGTTCCTTGGCATGCAGTGCGTCGATCACCGCCGCCACCTCTGGACAGCGAAGAA
>JANOKL010000102.1:0-5670 GCA_031419215.1 Luteolibacter sp.
CCTCGGCATCCTCCAGTTCCTGGGACCCACGCTCCAGTTTCTCGTCGGCTGGCTGATCTACGCGGAGCCGATGTCCACGCTGAGGCTGGTTTCATTCGCCTTCATCTGGCTGGCCATCGGGGTTTACGCGACGGATGCCTGGCGGAGGAAAGACGCATCATCCGTCTGATATCGGACTTATTATTCATCTGGATGTTATTTGTATTTACACGTCGAAAGTCGGCGGATTCCTTTGTGACTATACAATCGCTCGATGCATCAGTTCCGCCGTAGAAGCCAACAAATCGCCCACTATCTCAGCGCTGCTTCTTGGGTGCTGCTGCTGTTCCTCGTTTGGTTCACGCTCGGACTTTTCGTCGCCGCCTATGTGATGGGCGACAGGGATCTCGCGAAAGCCGGGCTCCTTTGTGTTGGTCTAACCCTGATGATCGCGCTTCTGCAACGCATCACCGCCAGCTTCGTGGGTTGCCCTCTGTGCCGGATGCACCCGATCGTTTCCAGCGGCTGTCAGAAGAGCATGAAAGCGAAGGCGCTGTTCGGAAGCCATCGCACGCGTGTGGCGCTTTCGACCCTTCTTTTTCATCGCTTCCGCTGCCCGTATTGTGGTGAGCCGACCCGCTGCAAGGTCAGATCAAGGTCCGATGTGCCACCGGCTTCGAATCACCTCAATCCGATGAAAATTTTCCGCTGAACCTTCGAGCCTTCCTCCCTGAAGCCCGGGAATTCTCGGAATCGCAAAAACCCAAACCTGCGAATAAACCCAGCCCCGTCGTGCGGTTCATCCAGTGCGGCGGGGTGCTTGTTTTCCGGGCTTTCCGGGCTTTCACTGCGCCACTGCTTCCGCCACGCGCATGCCATCGAGCGCTGCGCTGACGATGCCACCGGCGTATCCCGCGCCTTCGCCGCAGGGGAAGAGGCCGCTGATTTCAGGATGCTCCAGGGTGTCGTCGCGACGCGGAATACGAACCGGCGAGCTGGTGCGAGTTTCGAAGCCTAACAGCAATCCCTCGCGACTGGTGTAGCCGTGCATCTGCTGGCCGAACAGCCGCAGCCCCTCACGCATGCGGCTGACGATGCCCTTCGGCAACAGCTCATGCAGCGGCGCGGAGTTGGCCCCTGGGAAATAGCTCATCTCCGGGAGGTCCGGGGAAATATTGCCAAACAGGAAATCGGTGACGCGCTGGCCGGGTGCCACTTGTCCGCCGCCACCGGCGATCTTCGCGGTGCGCTCCAGCTCCTTCTGATAGGCGATCCCGGCTAGGATGCCGTGTTCCTTTTCGAAGTGCTTCGTGTCCTCCGGCTCCACCGTCACGACCATGCCAGAATTCGCGAAGGGCGAGTCGCGCCGCGCCAGGCTCATGCCGTTGACCACGACCTCGTCGTTCTCCGTCGACGCCGGGACGATCCAACCGCCGGGACACATGCAGAATGAATGCACGCCACGGCCACGGATTTTCGTGGCGAGCCGATAACGCGCGGCAGGCAAAAGACGCGGCCGCTCCTCCTCTTTCGAAAGATGATACTGGATGCGATCCACGAACGGCTGCGGGTGCTCGATGCGGAAGCCGACCGCGAAGGCCTTTGCCTCCATCAGGATCTTCTTCGCGGCGAGCAACCGGTAGATGTCCCGCGCCGAGTGACCGGTCGCGAGGATGACCGCGTTCGCAGGAAGTTCTTCACCGGAAGCTAGCACCACGCCGCGAAGGTGGCTGCCATCGAGGAGGAAATCGGTGACCTTCGATTGAAAACGGACCTCTCCTCCATCGGCGATGATCGAGGCGCGCATGGCCTTCACGACATTCGGGAGGAGGTTCGATCCGATGTGAGGATGTGCGTCTGTTAGAATCTTCTGCGGCGCGCCGTGGGCGACGAGGATTTCGTAGACCTTCGCGACCGGACCTCGCTTGGTGGCGCGGGTGTAGAGCTTGCCATCGGAAAACGTCCCGGCTCCACCCTCGCCGAAGCAGTAGTTCGATTCCTCGATCACGCGGCCCTCGCGCAGGATCGGCGCGAGGTCGAAGCGCCGCGCGCTGGCGTCCTTGCCGCGTTCCAGCACGATCGGTTTCAGCCCCAGTTCAAGGCAGCGCAGCGCGGCAAACATCCCCGCCGGGCCGCAGCCGACGATGACGACGGTTTTCGCGGACGCGGGCAATGCAGGCACCTCCCAATTCGGCAGCTCTTCAGGGGGCAGGGGACCGTCGATGGAAACATCGAGCCGAAGCTGGACCTTGATCCGGCGGTGACGGGCGTCGATCGAATGCTTCCGCAGGCGGGCGTCGTCGATGCGCTCCGGAGCCAGGCCGAGTTTTTCCGCAGCCGCTTTTTTCCACGCGGACTGATCCTCCGACTGTTCAAGCGGCAGGACGATGTCGACGGTTTCGATGCGGAGCACGGAGGGAAATGACGAATGAGGAATTACCGAATGACGAAAGGAAGACCACTACTTACTGCTCACCACTTACCATTCACGACTTTCTCGCAGGCAAGGGCAGCTTCCTCCCTGCTTCGTCGACGCTGACGAAGGTCACGTGGGTGGAGAAGATCGGAGTCGTGGGACCACGGCCATCTCGGACATTGACGGAGTAGGTCACGCTGGTGGTTCCGATGCGGGTGCGTTCGCACTGGATTTCCAGAATCGTGCCTTCTCGGACGGAGTGGTGGAACTCCACCTTGTCCATGCCGACGGTGACGAACTTGCACGACGGGTAGTCGAGCGACGCGGCGATCCACGAGGCTTCATCGACCCAGGCCAGCAGGCGTCCGCCGAAGACGAAGCCATACTGGTTCAGGTCGCCGGGCAGGATGAGCCGGTGCGTTTCCATGGGTCACCAGCGGCGGCGTTTCGTGTCCCGATGAAGCGTGGCATCGAAGGACGTGGCTCCGGCTCCCGTGATGATCAGCACCAGCATCGGGATGAGGTAGAGAAGCGCGGGCTCCTTCGCTCCGCCAGCGGCGGACATGAACCATGGATCCTGACCATGCACGCTAAAGGCAGCCACCACCATGGCGAAGCCGAGGAAGAAGGCTGCGAAGCGTGTGCCGAGGCCGAGGATGATCAGCAGGGAACAAAACAGCTCCGCACCGATCGTGGCCATCAGGCTGATCGGTTGCGTCATGGTGGAAAGCGGCCACATCGGCGGTCTAGGCCAGCCGTCTTTCATGGTGGCGTAGCCCTGAAGCTTCGGAATTCCATGGCCGACCAGCATCATCAGGCCGATGCAGAGCCGCAGGACCAGCAAGCCGAGCGAGGCGGTCACGTCGCGCGTGCCGCAGTCGAAGAGGATTTTTTTCATGCCGGCGGGGTCGGAGGAGTCTTGAGTTGGATGACGATGCGCTTCAGGCGGTCGTCACCTTCAGGCGAGTGCGACTCGATGTCCGGCTCGTTGAGGAGCGCGTTGTAGACGAGGCGGCGGTAGTAGGCATTGAGCGGCCGCATCCGGAAAGCTTTTCCGGTGGCGCGCACCCGTTCGGCGATGCCCTTGACCTCGGTGTTGAGCTTGTCCTCCTGCATGGCGCGGAAGTGCTCGCAGTCGACCTTCACCCGCTCGGCCTTCGGAATGTGGCGTCGGAGGATGCGGTTCACCAGATACTGGAAATCGTCGAGCCGATCGCCATCCTTGCCGATCAGAAGCTCGGACTCGTTGGTCATCACCTGGATGGCCGGACCGTCGTCGGTCTGCTGGATCTCGAGCGTCGCGGTAAACCCGAGATGCCCCAGCATCGTATCGAGGATCTTTTTCGCTGATTCCGCCTCTGTCATGCGGGCAATCTAACCAACGGACGGGAGAGCACGAAATTCTAAATTCTAAATTCGAAAGGAAAATCACGACGGCGTTCCCAGCTTTTCCAGCCAAGGAGCGACGGTCTCCGCGATCTCGGTCAGGCGGGCTTTCTCCGCGTCCGTGAAATCGTGCGGCTCCATCATGCCCACGCCCAGCGTGCCGACCACCCGGCTGCCGTCTTTCGAAAACACCGGCACCGCCAGTGATCCGGAGACTCCGGTCTGGCGGGCATCCGGACGGGCCACGCCGCCGAGATCCTGCTGGAGATTGCACAGCTCCACCGGCTCGCGCGTGGCGGCGGCGGCTCCAGCGATGCCTTTTCCGAAAGGGATCGTGGTGATCTTGTCGTGGAGAAAGGCAGGCACGCCGACCTGTGCAACCAGCTTCAGCGTTTCCCCTGTGACATCGGCCGCGTGGAGCGTGCCGGTCTGGCAGTTGAACTCGGAAAGAATGCCATTGAGCCAGGCCCGCCAGTCGGTGAATTCCATTCGCATGACGGAAATCTAGCCACCCGGCAGCCCGATGCAACCTGTCAGCGAGCAGGAAGAAGCCAGGCGCAGGAATCCGCAAGATCCGCGATCCTCCCCCAAAATCCTCCTTCACCCCCTCCGTCGAAAGCCCTTACCCTTCCCCATCTTGACCACCTACGGAACCCTCCCCGATGGCCGCGAGGCCCGCCTTTTCATCCTCCAGAACGCCCACGGCCTGCGCGCCACCGTCACCGAGTGGGGAGCCACCCTCGTTTCCATGGAAACCCCGGACCGGAAGGGGAATTTGGCGGATATCACCCTCGGCAGCGACACCCTCGAAGGCTGGATGGCCAATCCCTTCTACCTCGGTGCCACCATCGGCCGCTTCGGAAACCGACTCCGCGATGGAAAATTCCAGCTCGATGGAAAGACCCACAGCCTCGCCACCAACAACACCCCCGGCGGCATTCCCTGCCACCTCCACGGCGGCGTGAAGGGCTTCGACAAGGTCCTCTGGCACGGCGAACAGACCGGAAACTCCGTCACCTTCATCTACCTTTCTCCCGATGGCGAGGAAGGCTACCCCGGCACCCTCAGCGTCCGCGTCACCTACACTCTCACCGAGGAAAACGAGCTGCTCTGGCAAGCCGAGGCCAGCACCGACGCCCCCACCATCGTCAATCTCGTCCACCACACCTACTGGAACCTCAGCGGCGACCCCACCCGCACCATCCTCGATCACCGGGTGGAATTGCAGTCGGACGCCTTCCTGCCAACCGATTCCGGGATGATCCCCACTGGAGAAATCGCCCCCGTTTCCAGCACCCCAATGGATTTCCGCAGCCCCACCGCCATCGGCGACCGGATCGACGCGGACTACGAGCCTATCCACTTCGCCGGCGGTTACGACCACTGCTGGATCGTCCGTGGCGAGCCCGGCACCCTGCGTCCCGCCGCCCGCGTCACTTGCCCGGACAGCGGTCGCGTCCTGGAAGTCCTCAGCGACCAGCCTGCCATCCATTTCTACGCCGGAAATTTTATCGACGGCAGCTTCACCGGAAAAGGCGACGTCCCCTACGCCCGTCGCTCCGGCCTCTGCCTGGAAACCGAAGGCTACCCCGACGCCCCGAACCACCCCGACTTTCCAAGCTGCGTCCTCCGCCCCGGAGAAACCTACCGGCATAAGATGATGCATCGGTTTTCAACCGAATAGGCAGGGACCCGACCTCCGGGCGGTCCAGTGGGGGACGGCAGATAGGGAGATGCGGAGCTTCCGGACCTGATGACGTCATCGCCGAAGGCAGGGACTCGACCTCCGGGCGGTGCAGGGGGGGGCGGCGGATACGGAAAACAGGCGCTTACGCAACGGATTACTGGTTTTTCGGGGGCGGCTCGGGAGGGGGGATAAGGCTAGGGGG
>JANOKL010000103.1:0-4074 GCA_031419215.1 Luteolibacter sp.
CCGAGAATGATAGGCACGATGGGTGTTGGAAGTGCTACAGTTTCTCCTGCGATAAAGAGGTTTTCGTGCAGCTTTTTCCGCAGGCCGTCCCCCTCTTCGGAGCGGATCAGCTCCAGCGATGCAAGGCAAGCATGGGCCAGGGCTGGAGGGGGAGCCGTGGAATAAATGAAGGCCCGGGCGCGATTGATGATGAGATCAATCCAATCCCTCGACGCTGCGACGTAGCCCCCAGACAATCCAGCCGCCTTGCTGAACGTACCCATTTGAAAGGCGATCCGATCCTGCAAACCAAGCTCTGCGGCCAATCCCATGCCTCGGGGGCCGAGGACACCGAAGGCATGCGCTTCATCGAGCCAGAGCAATGCCTCATGGGCCTCGGTGATGCGGACCATTTCCGCCAGAGGACAAAGATCGCCATCCATGCTGAAGACCGACTCGGTGACCACCAGGATGCGGCTCTCTTTGTCCTTGGAACGAAGTGCTGTTAGAAGTCGGCCCAGCTTCTCGATGTCGTTGTGCGGAAAGACCCGCAGAGTGGCGCCGGAGAGTCTCGCTCCATCGATCAACGAGGCGTGCGCGAGCTTGTCGAGCACCACCGTGTCGCCGCTGCCGACGATCGCAGGCAGACAGCCGACCGCCGTGCTGAAACCCGACGAAAACACTAGCGCGGCCTCCGTGCCTTTCGCCCCCGCCACGACGGTTTCCAGCGCCTGATGCGGGGGCAAGCTGCCGCAGACCAGCCGGGCCGAACCGGCTCCCGCCCCGTAGCGCTTGATTCCCTCGATGAATGCGTCTGTTAGAGCCGGGTGGACTGAGAGTCCGAGGTAGTCGTTCGACGCGAAATTATGCAGACGGCGACCCTTTCGCATCACCGACGGACCACCACCGGAATCCAGCGGCCGGAGGCTCCGCAGCAAGCCATCACAGGAAATGCCCTTGAGCTCGTTGCCGGGGGAACGTGGCATGGCGGTGGTTTAACCTGCCGTCGGGGATTCAAGCGCCCAGCGCAGGAGCTTTTCCCCGTCCTTCCAGATGTTAGGAGTGTTCGATTTCAGCAGAACGACGATCACGGACCGACCGTTGAGAGATCCGGTGCAGATCACGCAGCGACCGGAGGCATCCGTGGTGCCGGTCTTCATGCCGTTGCAGTAGGGGACGGACTTGAGGATGCGGTTGGTGTTTTCCAAGAGCTTCGTGCGGCCATCAGAATACTGGAAATCAAATGCCTTGGTCGCCACGAAAGAGCGCAGCAGGGGACTGCGGTAGGCGGCGCGGGCAGCGATGGCCATATCCCGGGCGGTGGATTGCTGGCCCGGCAAGGTCAGGCCATGCGGATTGAGAAAACGGGAATTTCTCATGCCCAGAGACGCAGCCTTCCGATTCATCATGGCGGAGAAACCTTCCTGACTGCCTCCCACATCGCGGGCGAGGGCTCGGGCGACATCGTTCGCGCTTTTGACCATGAGGGCTTTGAGGAGTTCCCGGCGCGTGTAGGTTTCGCCAGGCTTGAGATCGAGTTTGGTCGGTTCGCAGGCTCCGTCTGACTTGTCGATCACGATCGTTTTGTCGACATCCCCGGCATCAAGCACGCACAGCGCGGTGATGATCTTCTGGGTGCTGGCCACGGCCCGTGGCACGTCGGCGTTCTTGGCATAGAGCACTGCACCGGAATCCGGATCCACCACAATCGCGCTCTGGGCGACGATCGGAGGCGGAGCTTGAACAGGAGCACCGCCTCGTGCTGGACGGGCTGGAACGACCACCTGCGGGGTGCTCGGACTGGTCGGGCGCGGCGGAGGGCTGCCGCCGCAGGCGGTCACCATCACCAAGGAGAGAAAAAGCGCGGCAAGTCGGGTCAAAGGCGGGCGCAGCATGGGGAGGATGTGCCTGATTCGGACGAACGCATCAAGGCGCAATCAACCTGATCTTTCCGCTTGCCTGATGAATGACCTCATGGTTTGTTCTCACGAACACTGTTCACAACGCCATGTCAATCGCACTCACCTCACGTCAGCAGGAAATCGTGGACTATCTCAAGGACGCCCAGCGCCGCGATGGCCTGATGCCCTCGACCCGTGAAATTCAACACTTCTTCGGATTCGCCAGCCAGACCGCTGCGATGAGCCATTTGCGGGCGCTTGAGCGCAAGGGGGTGATCCAGCGATTGCCGGGAAAGGCCCGTGCCGTGATCTTTCCAGATGAGCTTGATCGCGAGCAGATCGTCGACATCCCGATCTATGGCAACATCGCCGCCGGCATGTCCCAGGATGCCGAGCCGGATCGCCAGGGCTGTGTCTCCATCGACATCGCTTCGCTGGGCATTCCGCGCAACGCCCGGACCTTCGCCCTGAAGGTCCGCGGTCACTCAATGATCGATGCCCACATCTGCAGCGGAGACACCGTCATCCTTGAATTCCGCGAACCGCGAAACGGCGACATTGTCGCGGCCCTGATTGATGGGGAAACAACTCTCAAGCGCTACGTGGTCGAGAAGGGGAAGCCCTTCCTCCGAGCCGAGAACATGGATTTCCCAGATCTCGTTCCCGCCCGTGAGTTGATCATTCAAGGCGTCCTCGTGGCGCTCCTGCGGAAAGCTGCGTAACTCAGCCTCCACGTTTCAGGCGCAAAGCACTTTCAGGTCAATCCCGCACCGACCAGCAAGGACCGGGTGATGAGACCGGCGATCAATCCAGCCGCCGCCAACAGGGCGAGCTTGAGAGGCTCCGCCCCGTCCCTGACTTCCGCCAGACTGTCCAATTCACTGCGAAAAAACAACCATGCGGCGACGGATCGTAGCCACGATCGGAGGCAGTCGAAAAAGTCAGGCCAGTCTTTGAAAAGCAGTTTGCGGAAGCTCAGTGAAACCGCCAACGCGGCGAACCACGGGAGCGCTTCAAGCAAATGTCCGGCCAAAACTCCTTTTGGTTGGAGATCAGTTTGCTGGCTGCGGAGATGTGCTGGCGGCTGACGAAGGAGCAGGGATTCCCAGCTTGCCGGTTTTTTCCATGCTGCCGAACTTTTCCTTCAACAGACGGTTGCGCTCGCCAGTGGTTTTGCCTTCTCCACCCATCATCTGCCTCATCTCCTCTTCGAAATAGGGATCCTTTCCATCGTCCTTGGTCGGATCAATTCCCATCGAGGCCGTAGCGCTGTCGATCTGCTCGGAGCGCACTTTGACCTTTTCGAGAGCCTTTTTATATTTGCCAACGATTCCAGCGATGTCTCCAGCCGAGCGAATCTCCTTTACGGCATCACTGAACGCCTGAACCCTTTGCGGGGATTGGACGAACCAGCCATAGCCACCACCGGTGAGGCCGAATAACACCAGGGCTGTAACCAAGGCATCACGACGACGCCTGCGCATCTTTCTCTGCTGCTGCTCATCGAGGAGGATCGCCAGTTCGGCGGAAGAAACCGCATCCAGTCCGGCATTTGGCATCGGAGTGACCATGCCCTCCGGCACCGAAGGAGGGGCAGCGACGAATGGAGCCGCAGTCGGCGCGGCCACGACTTGATATACGACCACGGGCTGTCCAGCCGCAGTTGGGTAGGAAGGCGCGGCTTGGAATGGCGCGGCCGCTTGATAGGCAGGAGCCGCTTGGAAAGGCGGTGCTGCCTGGAAAACAGCGGGAGAAGCGGCAGCTTGTCCGGAAAACGAACGGGTGGACTTCAGCGCCTCTGGCTCCGTAGGATCACGGAGAGCGGCATCAAAAAGCTTCTGCAACTTCTCTTTGTCAGTCATGATGTTTTACGGATATCTAAAATATCAGCACAGGTCAATTACGCAATCGCGTGGTCCTGAAATGGGCTCTTCCTAACAGGCATGGCCACAGCATGAGGAGTGCTGCTAGAACCCACAGTTTCCAACCTCGAACACTCTGCTGACTGCTCTTTCAGTGAAGCTCCGAACTTGCGTGTCTGCTGCGGATCAAGACCCAGGCAGGTTCAACACACGCCGAATGCGGAAATCCTGTCGCGCATTTTCTGGATGACCTCCTGAGCCGCCGGGATGCTGAATTTTGCGGCGTTTCCAGTGTCTTACGCGACATCGGGGCGACTTTTTGTTGCCGGAAT
>JANOKL010000104.1:0-1881 GCA_031419215.1 Luteolibacter sp.
GAGTGGGCGAAACCGCATGTCGTGGATCAATCCATCGGCCGCATGGCCCCGCTTCCCGAGCGCACGGCCGAGGTGATCACGAAGGTGCTTTCCGGAAAGATCACCGAGCTGGTGAGGATGGAGGGCAAGTTCCTCGAGCCGGCATTGGCTCTGATCGCGACCTATAAGCTGAACCTTTCCAGCGTGGACGATGCCTCGCTGAAGAGTTTGGTTGAGAGTCCTAATCTCCCCGGAGGTGCCCGATCCGAGGCGCTCGACCTCTATGCAGCGCGCAAGCCCGCCGGCCTCGACAAGCTGCTGGCCGATCTTTCAATCGGAGCCGATGACGACCTCGCCCTAGGAGCCATCAAGCGCCTCATCGCCATGTCGCCCGACGCGGCTATCCTTGGACTGACGCAGGCCGTGGAAAAGGGCAGTGCCCGACGCCAACAGCTCGCCTGGAAACTGGCCGCACCGCTTGCCTCGCCAGCCATTGGCAAACTAATTTCCGGACAACTGGAAGCGATGGTAAAATCAGCCGGAGTCGGCCCCGCGTCACTCGAACTTCTCAACGCTGCGGCCCAGCGCAAGGAGCCTGAGGTCAAGGCCGCACTGGAGGCCTTCAAGGCTGCCCAGAAGGCCTCGACCGATCCGCTGGCTGCCTGGCTGCCATCCCTCGAAGGCGGCGATCCCGTGAACGGCGGCAAGATTTTCGAATCCCATCCCGCAGGCCAGTGCATGCGTTGTCATGCCGGTGGTCACGGCGGCGGTGATGCTGGCCCGAATCTCGCGGGAGTGGCACTGCGCGGTGACCGTCGCCATCTGCTGGAGTCCCTGGTCAATCCCGGCGCGAAGGTCGCGATGGGCTACGGCATTTCCAGCGTCACGCTGAAGGGCGGGAAAGTGGTCGCTGGTCTCGTCGTCGAGGACAAGCCGGGCCACGTCGATCTCGACAGCAGTGGCAAGGTGCTCCGGGTCATGCGCAAGGACCTTCAATCCATGACTCCGCCGGTTTCCTCCATGCCGCCGATGGCTCTCATTCTGAGCCCGTCTGAGCTCCGCGATGCCGTGGCGTGGCTGTCCGGGAACACGGACAAGAAGGCCCCGCAGAAGAAGTGGCCGCAGGCAGAGGTGGTGAAGCCCTAGTAGGGAAATGACGAATGTCTAATTTCCGAATGACGAATAAGAGGGTCTGCCTTTCGTCATTCGGAAATTCCTCATTCGTCATTCATTAAAGAACTTCTTCATCGCCCGTTGTTCGTCGGGATCCAGTGATTCCTTCCAGACCCGATCACCGCCTTGGCCGGTGGCTTGGGTGCTGCCGCCGCTGGCGGCTTTGCTGGGGGACTTGTCGATCTCGTGTTCGCCGTCCTGGAGCTGGAGTAGATCGCCGGGAGTGGCGCGGGAAAGGTCCTTGGCATCGAGTCCGGTGAGGTCGCCGGTTTCGGTCTTGTTGCTTTCCTTTCCGAGAGCACCCGGCGCGTGGCCAGGCCCGCGGCTGACGCCGCCTTTGCCCGCACCTTCGCCATCCTCGCCGTCTCCGCCTTCTCCTTCACCGCCGCCATTGCCCGGCTGGTTGCCTTGGCCTTCGCCTTGACCTAGCTGGTCTTCCCAATCGCCCTGACCTTCCCCCTGGCCCTGCATGCCTTTCATGGCTTCGCTGGCCTTGCCGAGGTTTTCCTTGAGCTGCTGCATCTGCTCCGGAGTGATCTGGCCGAGGTTCTTCGGATCGAGCGACTTCAGTTGCTTCAAAAGTTCCGCATTCGGCTTCATCGCGCCGTTCTGAAGGCCCTGCAGCGCCTGCTCGAATTCATTGGCGAGCTTCGCCGGATCCGCCTCGCCGCCGGTGGCGTTCTTCTGGATGTTTCCCATCGCCTTGTCGGCCCGTTCCAGCTCGCGTTC
>JANOKL010000105.1:0-21836 GCA_031419215.1 Luteolibacter sp.
GAGTATCACGGGGTAATCAAAGCACTAAATTCTAAATTCTAAATTCTAAACGCGAGACTTGGTGTGTAATGTGACAAGTGGGTCAAACGACTCCTCTCACTTTCCACTTTTCACTTCACACTTTCCACTTCTTCAAACCAGTTCGGCGGCGATGGGATCGACGAGGGCACAGCCGTTGCCGATGAGGCGGAGGTGATCTTGGGCAAGTTCGGCGAGGCCTTGCTCGACCAGCCATCCGGCGCGGGTTTGGCCTTCGGCGTCGAGAAGGGAAAGTGCGATGCCATCAAGCGTCCGCAAGCCCAAGGCGATGCGTTCGAGCCGCCAGGCTTCGTCGTCGAGCTGCTCGCTCTCGGTGATCGCGTGACCGACCGTGCTGACCATTTCCACGTAGCGGGCGGTGTCCGGCACGTTGCGGCTGCGGGTGCGGTTGACGGTGGAAACCGCAGATGGCCCGAGGCCGAGGTAGTCCTCGCCACTCCAATAGCCGTGGTTGTGGGAGGAACGATGGCCGGGCTGGGCGTAGTTCGAGGTTTCGTAGGACTCGAATCCGGCGTCGGTGAGCTTCTGCTTCGCGAGTTCGAAGAAGCTGGCATCGCGGTCCTCGCTCTCGTCCATCTCACCACGTTTCAGGGATTCGAAAAAGGCGGTGTCTTCCTCGTAGGTGAGATTGTAGGCGGAGATGTGATCCGGCTTGAGCGAGATCGCGCGGTCGAGCGTGGCCGACCAGTCGTCGCGCGATTGCCCGGGGATGGAGAACATCAGATCGATGTTCACGGCGGGCAGTCCGGCCTCCTTCAGGATCCGCACCGCCTCGGCGGCCTGCTCGGGATCATGCTCGCGGCCCAGGCTTTTCAGGACGTGCGGGGTGAAGGACTGGATGCCGAGCGAGACGCGCTTCACGCCGAGATCGCGGAAGAGGGTGGCTTTTGTTAGATCGAAGGTCGCGGGATTGGCTTCGAAGGTGACATCGTCGAGTTTTGAGAAATCGAGGTGTCGACCGAGCGCGCTGAAAAGCTTTTCCAGATGGGTGGGGGAGAGCATCGAGGGTGTGCCGCCGCCGAAGTAGATCGTGCGGGGCATTTCCGAAAGCCCCGGCAGACGTCGGTCGGCTTCCGCGGCGATGGCGTCGATGAACGCGCTGATCGGAGTCGCGCCTGGGGTGTGCTTGTAGAACGAGCAATACGGGCAGACGCGGTGGCAGAAGGGGATGTGGACGTAGAGCAGCAAGGAAGAATTGGGGATTGCGGATTGCGGATTGCGGAATGGAAGAGTTTTGCAGGCGAAAGGCTTAGTGCATCACAAACGGGGTAGTAAAATACAGGAGGAAGAGAATGATCGAAAGGCAGGCCCCGTAAAAGCCCCGGTTGGGTGAGCCATTTCTGCTCGTCAACCATGAGGAAATCAATCCAGAGGCCAAAAGGGATATGCTTAGGATAAGAGGAAAAACTCTGCCGTGGTTAGCAACGAGGCGATCATTCAAAAAAGGTATGACCAGCAAGCCAGACAATGATCCTAGCTGAATGGCTGGTGCAATGAGTGAGAGCTTCATTTGAGGATTTGCAGGCTAGACGACGTAAAATCTAATCCTAGTTCTCACCAGCCTTGGCTTTCCGGAATTGGCGGATGCGCTTGAGAAACCTGCGTTCGATGGATTCATCCAATGGGGCGTCCTCGTAGCGGGACCGGTAATAATAGTCGGCCAGGTCGTCGAAGTCCTCGTTGCAGAACCGGGACTGCTTGAGATCGCGGTGAAACTCCATCAAGGTCTGACCTTCCAAACGGGGATGGCCAAGCGATCTGCACATGCGGAGGAATTCGAGGAAGTAGATCGGCTGCTGCTCGCTCCTGGCACGCTTTCGGGCTGCCCTTCTTTCTGCTCGTTGCTCCGGCGTACGATGCTGGAGGAGGAGTCCAAGGATCGCGCCGAGCAATCCAAGCGCCAAGATGAGTGACAGCCAAGGAGATCGAAGCGTTTGCAGGGATTCAGCCTTGTTCCAGAGCTTGCTTCCGCCTCCTGGCGAAAGCGCCCCGGCGTCCTTGAAATCGGCCATATCAAATGGAGGCGCAGATCCTGCGACCGATGGGGAATCGCTGGAAGAAGGCGTGAAATCACAAATGACCCAGCCCTGATCCTTCACGAAGACTTCAGTCCATGAGTGGGCGTGGAGCTCGCGGAAGATCCAGGTATCCGTCGCCGCATCATGCTCGCCCGCCTTGTAGCCAAAGGCCACCCGCGAGGGGATGTCCATGTGGCGGAGCATCACGGCGGCGGCGCTGGCGAAGAAATCGCAGTAGCCCTTCTTCTCTTCGAAGAGGAAATTCTCCAGCGGCGATTTGCCGGTCATGTTCTCAACCGTTCTGCTGTAGATGAAATCGGTTTGGAAAAACTGCTGGAGCAATTCAATGCGGCCTGACAGGTCCGTGCGCCCGGTCTTGAGAATTTCAGCGGTTTCCGTCAGTCGGGTCCCGAAAGGCGTTTCAAGCTTGGTGACATACGCCGGACCCGGCCTTCCTGGCTCGGGGTTCAATCTTGAAAGCGAGAGGAAGTCGACCGGTTTGGACGTGGCCTTGTATCGGATGTCACCTGTCGCCGAGTTTTGAAACCAGTCGTCAGGAAGCACAAAAACTTCCGGCAGTGCATAGGTGGTGACGCCAGCCAGTGCTGGAAGAGCCTGACCGTTGCTTTGAAGGAGAAAGACTTCGTGAACGACGTCTCCAGTCGGGCGTGCGCTGCTGACTTCCACCCTGCCATCCGGGCGGCCATCCGCAGAGTCCTTCAGCCAATAGCCGGAGGGGCTTTCACTCACCCACTGGTCGTCTTCAAATTTGCTCACGGCCAGCGTTCGCATATAGAGCGGCCCTTGACTGGCTAGCGCCTCCGCCTGGGCGGGATCCTCGAATTCGAGAACCACGCGGACCTCGTCGCTGAGTTCAAGTTTTCCACGATTCGGAAGGCGGACCTGTCCTGTGCGGTTCACCAGCTCCGGCCCTGCGTTCGAATCGGAATCTTCGCTGGATTGGGCCCCATCGGACTCGCCGGACTGACTTGCGAGCTTCTCTAGAGACTTTGGATCAGGCGGATCTTGTGGCGATTTCAGTTTGTTGGAAAGGCCGCACAATGCGTCAGCCGCGAAGGGAAGGGCCACGGAGAACAGGAGCACGAACATCGCCGCTCCCAATCCCATGACTGCGATCCGAACGAGAAATCCATTGCCTGTTAGAGGAGTGGTTTTCGCCTGCTTGAGTCGTGCCGTGCGACTCGCCTCCCAGGCAATAAATCCAATCATCGAGCAGACAACCGCAAGCATCCTGCCCATGGATGGATCGATCCCCAAGGCGTCGGCACGCAGCATCAAGAACGCGAGACCCTGGGTCGCGTAGAATCCCAGCGTGAAAATGGAGCGTCTGATTCCGGTGGACTCGACCTCCTTGATCCTGCCTGCCTGTTGGATTTCCCAAATGCACTGCATGGCCGACAAGAGCTGTGGCATGGCCAGCAGGCATGGCCAAAGCACCTTCTGGCTGGTCCCGAAGAGCAGCAGGCAAACGCCCAAGAGCAGGGCACTAGCGATGAGTTTTGTAGCCCTTGTCAGCGGTTCTCGCCTGAGGCTGAGCAGCAAATAGACAAGCACCACCGCCATGGAAGCAGCCAGCAAGAACGGCGACTCTCCAGTGTGCCAAACCAAGCCTCCCGCAAGGGAAAGCATGAACAAGTGGATGGCCAGTGCGACTTTCATCTCGGTCAGGCGAGGGCAGCAGCGGCTTTCGGCCGGTTGCGGGGCTGGCGGATATAAATCTCTGCGATGCTCAGGCAGATGCTCACGCAGGGCAGTTCGGGAAGTTCAGCTTCCCATTCCTTCAACGGCACATCACTCAGAATGATCACGCGGTTTCCTGCTTCCGTGCCGGTGAGCACTTGATGGAGCGAATGGAAATTTCTCTCCGCCTTTCGTTTTGCAGTCGCCAGTGTATGGAGCGCCGCATCTAGATGCTCGGGTGAGTCAGTCGGCAGTTTTTGCCATTCGTTGAATGAGGCGATCAGGTCCACCGGGATGCTCCTCTCCCGCAACTGAATGAGCATGCCGCAGAGCAGTTCCAGGGCGCTTTCAAAGACGTCTGCCGGCTGCGGTTTCGAGTCCGGACGGATCGAATGAAAAACAAGGCTGACCCGGCTTGGCCGTCGGCGGTCGAACTGCCTCACCACCAACTGTCGGCTACGTGCGCTGGTTGGCCAGTGGATCAGCTTCACGCGATCGCCTGACTGGAATTCCCGAAGACCATGAAAATCCCCGTCCCAATCGGTCAGCGTGGACTCGGCCTCGTTCGCTTCCAGGAGCGTCATCAAATTCGGATCCTCGAATACTTTGGGCGGAACCGGGCGTGGGAAAATGGTCATCTCCAGAAGACTCTTCAGCTCCCTGCGTGTCTTCCAAAGCCCCAGAGGGAAGCAGGACTCGAATCGGGTCTGTGCCTGGTGAACGAGACCACGTTTGAGCAGCCGTGATTGCATTTCCCGAGTGGCAGAGTGCCCAGCCTGAAGCCAAGCGGCATGGAGGCCTTTTTCCGTCGGTCCGGCCACTGTGTCCTCGAATTCCACCGAGAAGGCATCCAGACGTTCCCTTTCATTCATCACCGTGAGCGTCAGTGGGAATAGCTGACCGGCGAAGGCTGAGTCCGGGGTGCTTCTGGTGTAGGAAAGATTTCGCAGGTTTCGCCCTGCCCAAAAGCAAGCCCCACCCAACACCAGTAGTCCAAGCAGGCCGAAGAGGACGAACCTCGCTTCCGGTTGGAAGAATCCATGGATCAAGGCAAGGGCTGAGATCGCCAGCAGGCCGCGTCCACGTGAGGTCAATCGCGGACGCTCGCTGCGCACCGCAGATGGATTCCCCGATGGCCTGGCGGAAAGGTCAGGCATGTTCAGGGCACGGGGAGATGACTCAACACGTGGGCGATGAGCTGCTCGGGATCGACGGACTGACCTTGCCGAGAATCCTTTGCGGGAATCCGGTGGGACATCACCGGACCGGCCACTGCTTTGACATGATCCGGATAAACCGCACTGCTTCCTGATAGATAAGCTATCGCCTGAGATGCCCGCATGAGCGCAATGGAAGCTCGCGCGGAAGGTCCGCTCCGTCCGCCTTCCTGCCTGCGCAGTTCCTCACAGAGATTGGCAATGTAGCGGCAAACGCGTTCATTCACCTGCACTCGAGAGACCTCTTCCTGCATGGCACGGACATCGTCCGCGTGAAGGATGGGCTCGGTCGAGGGTGGGTTGTGGGCGCGCTGGGCGTGGAGTTGCAGCAAGGTCGTCTGGGTTTCCACATCCGGCATCGTCATGTTGATGCAGAGCAGGAATCGATCAAGCTGCGGCTCCGGGAGTGGGAACGTGCCGGACGAGTAGAGGTTGTTCTGAGTGGCGACGACCAGAAAGGGAGCCTCCAGTTGACGCGTCACTCCATCCACTGTCACCTGATGCTCATTCATGCATTCGAGCAGCGCGCTTTGGATGCGCGGGCTCGCCCGATTGATTTCATCCGCCAGCACGATGTTCCGGAAAACCGGACCGGGAGTGAACTGGAACTGCCCGCTTCCCTGATGATAGATCGAATATCCGAGAATGTCCGCAGGCAGGAGATCCGGCGTGAACTGAATGCGGCTGAAGGTCCCGTCGATGCAGCCCGCAAGCGTCTTGGCGAGGGTCGTTTTCCCCACCCCGGGAGCACCCTGGATCAGGACGTGGCCATTGGACAGCAACGCAACCAGAAGGAGTTGCGCGGGCACTTCCGCAGCCAGCACGGTGGCCGTCATGCGATGGTTCAGTTGCTCAAGTTTTTCTCTCACAAGTTTGAGGAAGTTGCGTGATGGGATCTGTCCATGACCCGTGAACCGGACGCTAGGCCATGTTGCATGGGCGGCAAGACGCAATCGAGTCGCCGCAGGTTGAAATCAAATTCCGGCAGTCTGGCTTTGCGTCCATGCGCTCGGGCTGGTCTGCTCTGGCCAGTGAGCGGCGATTTGCAAACCACGGTGCTGAAGGGCGTTTCGCGTTCCTTTTACCTGACGCTGCGCCTGCTGCCGGGACCGATGCGGAGTGCGGCGAGCCTGGGCTATCTGCTGGCACGGACCAGCGACACGATCGCGGACACGGCGACGATCCCGGTGGCGGAGCGACTGGCCTTGCTGGCGAAGTATGGCGAGGCAGTGGAGCGCAGTGGCCCGGCGGGCCTTGAAACGGAAGCGAGCCTGCTGGAGGCGGCGGATCCACGTGAGGCGATCCTGTTGAAACGTGGCGATGAGATTCTGGAGTGGTTGGCGAAGACTCCACCGGCAGAGGCCGCGCTGGTGAGGGAGGTGGTGGCGATCATCATTTCCGGCCAGCGACTGGATCTGGAACGTTTCGCGGATGCTTCGGGAAGCGCGGTCATTTCCCTGAGAAACGACGACGAACTTGAAGACTACGCGTGGCGGGTCGCGGGCTGTGTTGGGGCGTTCTGGACGAAGCTGGGATTCCTCACGTTGGGTCGATCCTTTTCAGACGCCGACGAGGCCAGATTGCTCGATCAGGGCATCGCGTATGGCAAGGGCCTTCAACTGGTGAACATTCTGCGCGATCTGCCGGGCGATCTAACAGCCGGTCGCTGCTACCTGCCGGTGGCGGATTCACGGGATCGGCATGCCTTGCTCGAATGTCACGCGCGCTGGTTGGAAACGGCCCGTGCGTGGGTCGCACAGGGCGAGGCCTATGCCGCCACCCTGCGGATGCGCCGTCTGCGGATGGCGACGGTGCTGCCGGTGTGGCTGGCACAGGAGACGCTGGAGGCCATGCGCGGGGCGGATTGGGAACGATTGAGCCAACGGGTCAAGGTGCCACGCAGCCGGGTTTACCGATTGCTGTGGGACGCGTGGATCTGGAACCCGTGATCACCATCTCCCGACGACGGCGGAAAGCGTGACGCTGCTGCGTTCGCTGTCCTTCACGAGCTTTTTTCCAACAGGCGTGGAGGGAAGATCGGCGATCAGACCGTAGGCGGAGGCATCCGGAGGAGCGATGCGCAGGGTGCCGGTGCAGCGCTTGCCGCCCCAGGGGTCGAGGTAGTCGAAAGCGAATGATCCGTTAGCGGCATCAATCTTTCCCGGGATGCGGATCAGGGTGATGAAATGGCTTTCGATCGTGAGCCATCCGGGTTTTCCATCGTGGCCTTTCCGCAGCACCTGGCGACGGACGCTGACGATGGGAGGCAGACCATTTCGAAAGGATTTCGCGAAGGTGGCATGCGAGCGTTCCAGCAGTTCAGCGGCGTTCTCCCTTGGCTTTGGCAGGAGCACTTCACCCTTGATCTCCGGGAGGAGCCGGCTGCGGAGGACATCGTTTCCCATGGCAATGAGGTCCTCGACATTGATCCCGGCCTTTGACCAGCGGGTGCGCCCTGCGAGCTGCCTTGAAGGGCGGAGTCCATAAACCCGGATCGTGTAGGAGAGCTTCGTCTTGTCGCTGTTGCCGACGATCATTTCCATGCCGCGCTGCCAGTTCGGATCGCCGAAGCGGATGGCATTGAGAAAGGCTGCCGGTCCACAGGCGTTGCCGGAGATGCTGAGTTGGTTGAACGGCGTGGCCCCGGAGTTGGCGGCGGCCCAGTTGTCCGGAGCGGCGTGGGCGGTCGCGATGACCGCGCAGAGGCTACTGAGCTGCCGGAGGAGTGTAGACATCGACACGGCGGTTGTTTGCCGGATTCACGTCCGATTGGCCACTGGAAACCCCGATGCTCGATTGGAAGGTGACGCTCTCGGCGGTGGCTGGAACAGGGACGTTGAAGGTTTGGATTTTTCCCGCAGTGAGCGAGCCGACGTTCATGGTCTGGGTGCCGGTCGCGGTGGTGACCTGGACGGGGACATTGAAAAGCGGAGCCGTGCCTTGGTTCTGCACGGTGACCTGGAGGGTGAGGCCGTTGGTGTCGCTGACGATCCACTGGGACGCGACGGCAGCGTCGACGATACCAGCGGTGGAGCTTTGCATGACCCGGCCGAGATCGAGCAATCCACCGCCGAAGGTTCCATCCGCTCCGGGCGCTCCTGCTTCGTTGAGGTTGGAAGTGATCAGCTCCACCCCTTGAGTCGCGGTGACGGATTTGTTGACGTTGTTCGACATGACCGCCGCAAGAGTGCCTGCGGCGATGGGCGCGCTGGCGGAGGTGCCGGTGAAGGTAACGATGCTGCCATCAACGCCTTCGGCATTCACCGCGTAGCCGGGGGCGGAGTAGGCGCTGGTGCTGCCGGTGTTGGAGAAAAGCAGGTGATCGCCCACGGCATCGACCGACATCACCGGGATCACGCCCGGCATTGCGGCGGGCTGGGCGATCTGGTTGATGCCGTTGTTGCCAGCGGCGGCGATGATCACGACGCCGCGCTCCTGGGCATAGTCAACGGCGTTTTGAAGGATCGAGCTGTAGCCATCACCGCCCATGGAAATGTTGATGATCTTCGCGCCACCATCGACGGCCGCGAGGATGCCCTGGGCGATGAGGAAGCTGTTGGAGATGCCGTTGTCATCGGCGATGCGGACCGAAATGAAATCGGCATCAGGGGCCACCTGGTTGATCAGGGAGGTGACTGCGGTGCCGTGGCCGTTCAGGGTCGACAGGTCAGCAGGGAGATCGACCAGGGAAATCTGACGGGTCCTGGCATAAATGGAGGAATTCGGAGACACCCCGGTATCGAGCACAGCGACGAGCACGCCACTTCCCCAGGTCGTGCGATCGTAACCGGCGATGCCGAGCCAGGAGGCGAGTCCATTGCCCAGAGGGACGGCTCCGGGCTGGACGGTGCCATCGGGCAGATCCGGCACGACGACCGGAAAGATGAATCCGGTTTGCTCGGAGCCATCAAGCAGGGAGGCGAGATCCGCGGCGCTCAGGAACCCGATCCGCAGGGCGTTGAGGGCATCGATCCGTCCGAGCACGGAGAAGCCCTTGCCTTTGATTTTCGCGAGAAAGCGTTCCATCGACTCGCGGTCGGAGAAGACAATCGAGCGCTGACCTGCGATGGCCCCTTTTTCAAGCGCTTCCGAATCCAGCCGGATCTTCACTTCCGGCCGTTCACCGCTGCCGTAGGTCCTGGGTGCATTGTCAAAACCGGCGAAAGGGTCACGAGGCGGCGTGAGTGGCTTCGGCACGGTCTGAACGCTCGATCCAGCATTCCGGGCCACGAAGTAGCCGCCAACGCCGAAGGCGACGAAAAGCAGACAGAGAAGAACCCAGCGGTGAGACCTCATGACCTAGAGTATAACCGCCTGAGCGAAGATCGGTCGCAAAAACTTCATCAAATCGACGGGGCCAACCGGTGTTCGGAAATCTCAGGGTTGCTGGCCGGGCAGGATCGCCGGGGCTGTATCAAGGATCGTCGAGACGAATGGCTGGGTGGAGCCCGGTGTTGCGTAGACAATGAAAATCCGGCGGAAGGCGTCGAGATACTTGAGCTTCCGTTCCGTAAAGGCGACCCAGGACTCCCCTTCGCGGTAATAGAAGTTGGTCTGGGCGTTGTTGAATTCATCCCGCTTCGTGACAGGAGGGACGGCGACTATTTTTCCCGGATGCACGGGCAGCTTGTGCTCACCGGCCTCGATCGCGGCTTCCACGGGAATCAGGCTGAGGACCTTCGACTCTCCTTTTGGAAATGCGGCGGGGGTGTCATCCACGAAGACACCGCGATAGGCCGGTTTGGTTCCGGCCGGGGATGGAACCACGATCAGAATGCCGCGGGAGGAGTTTTGGGGAATGGCAACCGTGGCTGCCAGGGCGGCTGCGGCTTCAGGCTTTTTGGGATCCACCTTGTCGTTGTCGAAAAGGAGCAGCGCGCCGTTGATCAGGGAGGCTGTCTGGGGCTTCGTGAGGCCCTCCGGTTGCAGGTTGAGTTTCACCAATCGACCCGCCTGGTCAGGCAGGTAAAGCTCGGCAACCGGGTTGACAGGATCGTGAAGGACTGCGCAGATCTGAAAGCCGGGAGCGGATTGCTGACCGAAGCTCAAGGCTGGCAGCAGCAGGGTGGCGAGGAGGAGAAGGGATTTGGAATGGATCATCGGAAATCAGATTTCGGTGCTCGAAAGCCAACGGAAGGAAACCACCTTCATGCGGCGTCCGAAGAACTTGTTTTCGGAGGCGACGGTGGCATCGGTGTAGGCATTCGCCGAGGGCCGATTCACGCCGGCATCCGAAACCACGTATTCCGGAATGCGCTGCACCACGGCCTCCAGATAGGCGCGTGCGGTGACCTTTCCTGAAGAGTCCTCCGCCTGTCCGCAGGTCCGGACGACGAAGGTATCGGAGCGAACCGTGGCGGTGGGTTCGATGATGCGCATCAGATCGCCCTGGCTGATCCAGCCGGGAGCCCCGGCCGCAGGGTTCCCCACTGAAGCCGTTGGAGTCTTATAGTTGTAAAGGGTGGTGTTGCTGATGTCGGCGGCTGCAATGGGAATGTAACCGCTTGTTTCCTTGAAGACACTGTCGTTGGTCTTGGCCTGGGCAATCGCTTCCACCAAGGCCCCGCTGCGTGTGAGGGCGGATTCCGCTCCGATCTGGCGATTCACGAATTCCGACATGGAAAGGAAGGGGCCGCGGAGACGAATCTGCTCCACGATCTTGGTCGCCAGGGTTTCAAGTTCCGCATCGGAGAGTTCCCGGTAGCCGTTCCACTCGTTGGTGCGCGTGTTGTCGATCTTGTTGGCATCCAAGGTGGTGCTGTTTGTAGCTCCTCCGTTCACCAGGGTCATCGGCAGAATCGGCGTTCCCTTCGCCTTGACGGTTTCGACAACTGAGTTCTTCGCCCAGAGGCTGACGACGTCGCTCTTGTTCATTGAGGCGAGAACCGCTTTCCAAGCCTGAATGCTGGTGGAGTTGACGTTGAACGGTCCCTTTACGAGCTGGTATTCGGCGGCAAGCTTGTAGGCGCCGTCCTTGGGTTTGCCGGAGACGAAAAGTTCATCCCTGGCACTTTGGGGGGTCCTTCCTTCCGGCAGATAAGCCTGGAATGATTGGGAGATCAGCGGGGTGTTCGAGCCCATAAATCTGTCGAATGCCACGGAGGGCGTGCTGCTCGAATAAGTGGCAAAGGTTGAGAAATAGAAGCGGTCATACAACGCGTGGTTGGCGAGGACCGACTGGTCGAGCAGGGCGTAGGAGGCGATCGTGGTGTCGGTCTGGTTGACCCGGTTCGTCGACATCAACGGCGAGACCATCGAGTTGCCGACCGGCTGGACGAAGTTTGGAAGGTAGGGAGTCGTAAGGGCGTTCGAGCGCCGGAAGTCGGCGATGGTCTGCATCGGCCCGGTCGGCAGCTCAAGATAGCTGCCGGACTTGATGCCGCGGGTGGTGGTGTTGCCGGTGAGGTAGTTGGTGCGGTTGGTGGCATCGCTTTCGAACACGTCATCCGCATTGCCCGTCTCAATTGGCTGGAAGTTCAGCTCATGCGACTGGCCGCCGGGCTTTTCGCGCTGGAGGTTGATCGCGACGATGGTTCGTGCCGGGTTGTGAAACAGCATGGGTTTTCCTGCGAGACTGCCGTCCCGCAGGGTGTTGGCGCCTCCGGCGCTGGCGGTGCGCCTGCCGGTTTCATAGACTCCGCCGCCGGTGGTGCGCGCGTAGGCGGAAAACATGCAGAAGGACTTCGCCAACGGATGCGAGGAGATGGGGTCTGTGTTGGGGGCGTAGGCATCGTCCACGCGCAAGCTACCCACCTTCGGATAACGGTAGGTCTTCGGGAAGAACTTCTGGAGGGTGGGGGTGTCCTGGTACTGGAAGCTGAGGCCACCGTAATCAAACGTACGGTTCTGGGCCGTGATCTTGGCGGTCACATCGAACGATGTGTTGCTGGTTCCGGAGGTCGGTTGCTTGATCCCATACTCGATGGCGTACTGATCGTCGGGACGAAGGCCCAGGATGCCCATGTTGTTGTCGGTCTGCTGACCGGAGCTGTAGCCGTTGTGGGTGGGAGTCAGCCAGTCCAGATCGAACCCGACACAAGGCCCCTTGTATCCGGGGCTCCCATTGATGGCGGCGGTGACATTGCCGTTGTTGTCGACCCCGGTCAGGTTGTTCTGATAGTCGAAGAACGGGGTGCCCATGTTGTTGCTGAAGGACGCACCGGGATCGAGGTAGGGACCGCAGACCAGGGTCTGCCCCGGCTTCATGACAATGGCGCCGCTGGTGCCGGTGGCCTTTGGCCCGGTCCAGTTTGCGATGTTGATGTTGAAGCTCTTTTCACCGCGCTGGCCAGCGTTGACGAAGTATTCGTTCAGCGAGACAAGCTGGCTGCTCTGAGGCAGGTCGTTGACGTAGAAGTTGAACGCGATCGGAACGTTGCGGATCACCACCTCCAGGTTGTCGAAGGAAATGTTGACGTTGTAAGGATTGTGGAGCGTGACGAGCGGCGTGTAGACCAGATGTCCCATGCGGATCAACTTCTGATCCACGTTCTTGAGGGAGTTGACCCAACCAGAATGGGAATCGCGGGCGACGAAGTTGAACAGCATTTCAACCTTGGCGATGACTGGGCCCGGGAAAAATCTCCTGGGTGGTGTCGGGTTTGTGATCAGATTGGATTCAGTTGGGAACTGGTAGTAAGTAGGCGCGGTGTCGGGAGTGGTGATGCTCCGGAAGGTGTTGTAGTAGCTGGAGAGCGTGCTCCAGTAAGGATCCGAAACCGCGTTGCCGCCGATGTTATGGGTCGATTGGTAGAGACGCTTGGCGCTGAACTCGGTCGGCAGCACGATGTTGTTGACAGAGCCGTAGAACTCGAAGACCGACGAGAGGTCCTGCTTGAGCTGGCCACGGCGGACGTCCGTGAGGATGCCGAGTGAGTTCGTGGTCACGTCATTTCGGAACTGGCGGATGGATTTCGCCGAGTCCATGAGGTTGACCTGTTCGAGATCCGTGATCTTGCCAGTGGTCGCATCCGCCTTGATGAAATCCGAACTGGTCAAATCTGAGGGGAGGAACGCGAGCGTGCCGCCGTTTGGTCCCTTCATGACCGAGGTATCCGGGCGTTGGCCGGTCAGGACGGCGCGCTTTTGCCAGACTGGGTCAGATGAATTGGCGGGCTTGCGGTAGGTATTGATGCGGGCCTTGACGGATTCATCGGAGACCTGCCAGGCGTAGGAACCTTGGACCTTGCCGTCCTTCGCGACCGGGACAAGTCCTGCGATGGACTTGTCAGCATCGGTGGCGGTCCCGCCAAGGGAGGCTTTGCCGACCAGTTCGACGGTTTTTTCCTGCCAGCTTGAGCTGAAAAAGTCGCGGTTGATGACGTCGGTGGGGCTCGCCGAGGAGACCAGCCAGCGGCGGAAACGGCTCTGCTTTTCTCCGGTGTAGTCGAGCGAGGTCGCATCGGGCTTGAAATCCCATGATTCCCAAACGCCGGCCAGACGGGGCTTGGCAGGATTGGTAGCCAGGATTTCCGACTGGGCGCTTACGGCCTTGTCAGGACCAAGGGACTTTTGCAAATCTCCGATGGCGAGCATCAGGGCCAGCCTTGCATTGCTCTTGGCCACCGCCATCGAACTGCCTTGCGAGGCCGAGCGTAGGGAAATCGTCGACAGGCTCAAGAGGCCGAGCCCGAGGGTGGTCAGCAGCACCATCATCACGAGGGTGATGATCAGCGTGAATCCAGGTTTTTTCCGGGAAAGGGATGGAACTGGCTTCTTCATTGGATTTGGAAGGTTGGGCTTTCCTGAGAAACTCGGAAGGCGAGGGAGAATTTGAAGTTGGGTTGCCGGAGGCGGGCTGCTGAATGCAAGGTTCGTCCGAAAGTGGGTTTGGGGAACGATAGCTGCAACAGGCCGGTAATTACAATGGATTTACTGAAAATACCCCGAATGGGGGAGGAAAGTCAGGATCTAGGGATCGAAAGGCAGGGGTGACCGCAGTTCTTACTGAGGTTGGCGAGGCAGAGGCCATCAAGCCAAGGGGGAATGAACAAAGATCTGAACGCTGCTCGGTCGCGTTCACGGTGTATCCGACTTTTAAAATGAACATCTCAAACATGCTGGTCGTATTTACAAAAGAAGCTGAATACTGGCCGTGCGCTTTTCGAAATGTCGAATCAAAAGTTCGATTTGCGGGCATTTTGGGTCGCAAGAAACCATTCCCAAACGTTTGGATGAAGAGGATTTACGGACGCAGGTGCGTGGCCAGGAAGTCGCTGCGGCGTCGGCTGCCGTAAGGAGTCTCCGCAGCCCCATGGTCGGAGCCGGTGATGATGAGCATGTCGAAGTCCTTGTCTGCCTTTTGGAGGGCGTTGACGACCTGCAGGGTAGAGGAGGGGTCGACGTTGTGGTCGATCTCGCCGACGATCAGCAGCAGCTTTCCTTGAAGCTTGGCCGCGTCGGTGACGTTTGAATTTTTCGCGTAGCTGTCATCGACCGGCCAGCCCATCCAGGCCTCGTTCCACCAGATCTTGTCCATGCGGTTGTCGTGGCAGCCGCAGTCGGCGACCCCGACCTTGTAGAAGTCCGGATGGTGGAGCAGGGCGGAAAGCGCGTTCTGCCCCCCGGCACTGCCGCCATAGATGCCGACTCGGGAAAGGTCCATCCAGGGACGTGAAGTGGCGGCGGCCTTCAGCCAGGCGATGTGATCCAGAAGGCCGCCGTCGGCGAGGTTTTTCCAGGCGACATCGTGGAAGGCCTTGCTGCGCCAGTTGGTGCCCATGCCGTCGACCATGACGACGATGAATCCGAGCTCGGCCATCTTGTTCAGGCCGATCCAGGCGGAGTAGTCCTTGGGGACAAAGAAGTCGTGTGGGCCGGCGTAGATCTGTTCGACGACCGGGTAGCGTTTCGCGGGGTCGAAGGTGGAGGGTTTCACGATGACGCCGTAGATGTCGGTCTTCCCATCGCGGCCTTTCGCGACGAATGGCTCCGGGCGACTCAAGCCCGTTTTCAGGAGAGCAGAGTCATCGGCGCGCTCCAGCTCGGCGATCAGCTTGCCATCCGAAGTGCGATGGACTTCGACGACCGGTGGCTGATCGACCCGCGACCAGCGATCCGTGTAGTGATATCCGTCGGGCGAGAAAGTGATCTCGTGATCGCCGTTGCCGGTGGTGAGCAAGGTCGGTGTTCCCCCATCCAGACTGATGCGTGCGTAATGGACGAAATACGGATCCTGCCCGGGATGAATGGCCATCGCCTTGATCAGGATCGTGCGGGCCTTTTCATCGACGGAGACGACGCTGCGGACGTTCCATTCGCCCTTGGTGAGCTGGCGTTTCACCGAGCCGCTTTTCTGATCGATGAGGTAGAGGTGGTTCCAGCCATCGCGCTCGGACATCCAGAGGATTTCGCCCGTGGCGGTCAGGCGTTGAAGGAAGGATTTCTGCGAGTAGTCGATGAAGGTCTTCGAGCTCTCCCCCTGGATGATGCGGACTTTTCCATCGGCAGCGCTGATGCCGAGGATGCGGAGGATCTGGTGGCCGCGCTGGTTGAAGACAAAGCTGTATTCCTTCGAGTCGGGCGACCATTCGCCGTCGCGGATGCTCCAGGGGTTGGCGAAGAGCGTGTCGTCGACCGGGATTTCGGCACGCTTGGCGATGTCGAAAAGATGAGGTTTCGGCTGGCGGATCGGGTCGCCGGGCTTGGGGTAGGGGATGGTTTCCACCTTCGGCTGGAGCTGGTCCTTGGGCGAGGACTCGACGAGAGTGACCATGCGCGTCGAAACCGACTTTGCCCGGAAAACAAGCAGTCGCGAGGAGTCCGGCGACCACTGGATCCGGCCTTCAAATCCATCAGCTGGGTTTCCCTCCGCGAGCCGGATCATGTCACCGCCGGCAGAGGGTTTCACCATCAGGCTGCCATTTTGAATGAAGGCCATCCATTTGCCGTCGGGAGACTTTCCATCACCGGATCTGGGTTCTGAAGCGATGGGGCCTGTGACTTTGACAAGACTTGGATAATCCGGCGTGACGACGCTGGCGAGAGCGGTGCCATCGCTGCGGAAAATGCGCCAGACATGCCCGGCGTAGGTGCCCTGGGTCGCGGTCGCCCCAGGCTGGAGGTCGCCGAAGGGCTGGGGCTTTCCGTTGAAGCCGATCCACTCCATGCGGACGACTGATCCCGTGGCGTTCTCGATGCTCATACCCTGCTCTCCTCCAGTCGTGCGCGAGCGCCGCGGGACTTGATCCGGAGCGACTGCGGGGATCTCCCGCTTGCCAACCTTGCTCAGGGCCTGTGGGTCATTGGACTCGGTCTTCCTGCCGTTGGCGAGATCGACCACGAAGGTCTGCTTCCGATTTTCTTCAACGCCGACCTGATAGACGAGGCTGCGTCCGTCGGCGGCCCAAGCGATCTTCAGATCCTCGCGAAGGACCAGTTGGCGGGCGCTTTTTCCCAACCGATCCGCACGATCTCGTGCTTCCTTCAATCCCTGCGCTCCAAGTGGAAGCAGGAGCGACAAGAAAACCGGAAGAAGGCGTTTCATGAAATCGGGTCGGCGGAAGGCTGGCCGTTGACGAGGCGGATGATGCCCAGCGGGTTCGTGTCTTGAAGCGCGGGAGGAAGAAGGCACTGCGGGGCGTTCTGGTACGACACAGGCCGTACGAAGCGGAACAGTGCGGCGGTTCCCACGGAGGTGAACCGGGAGTCGGTCGAGGCCGGGTAAGGCCCGCCGTGCTGCATGGCGTGGAAGACTTCGACACCGGTCGGCACTGCGTTGAAAATGACACGTCCTGCGATGCCGCCAAGGCTCGCGACGAGCGGCTGGGCGCTGGTCAGCTCGGCCTCGTCGCCGTAGATTGTGGCGGTCAATTGTCCGCCGAGTTTCGCAATCGCGGCGTCGCGTTCGCTAGTGTCCTTAGCAACCACTAGGATGGCGAATGGACCGAAGACTTCGTGGCGGAAGGTGTCGTCCGCGATGAACTGGGCGGCGGAGATTTCCAGAACGAGCGGCTGGCCTTGGGTGGCGTTTGCATCGGCCTCGGTCGAGGTGGTGGCGAGCAGCTTGATGCCGGAGTGGGTCTTGATCGAGCTGCACTTCGAGTTGAAGTGATCGGCGATGCCGGGGTGCAGCATCGTCGAGGGAATGAGGCCCGAGATCGTCGTGGCGAGCGCTTCACGGAATGAACCGAGGCCTTCGCCGTCCGTGGTGAAAAACAGGCCGGGCTTGGTGCAGAATTGTCCCGCACCGAGAGTGATCGACTGAGCCAAGGCCGTGCCGATCGCCGCGCCGCGACTGGCGAGTGCTCCGGAAAGAATGACCACCGGATTGAGGCTGCCCATTTCGGCGAAGACCGGGATCGGATCCGGACGTGAGGCGGCGAGATCGAAGAGCGCGCGGCCTGCGGCTTCCGAACCGGTGAAGCCGATGGCCTTCGTGGCCGGGTGCTTCGCGAGCCAGGGGCCGAGAACCTTGCCGGAACCTTGAACCATCGAGAAAACTCCAGCAGGAAGGCCGACCTTTTTTGCGGCGGCCGTGATGGCTTCCGCAACGAGCTCGGAGGTGCCGGGGTGGGCTTCGTGGGCTTTCATGACAACCGGATTTCCCGTGGCCAGGGCCGAGGCGGTGTCACCTCCGGCGACTGAGAAGGCGAGGGGGAAATTGCTGGCTCCGAAGACGACCACCGGCCCGATCGGCACCATCAAGCGGCGAAGGTCGGGCTTCGGCAGTGGCTGGCGGGCCGCGTCTGCCGGGTCGATGCGGGCCTCGACCCAGGAGTGGTTGGCGGCGAGCTGGGCGAACAAGCGGAGCTGTCCGACGGTGCGGCCTCGTTCGCCTTCGAGACGGGCTTTCGGCAGGCCGCTTTCAAGCATCGCGCGTTCGATCAAGGTGTCTCCAAGCGCGAGGATCTCGTCGGCGATCGCTTCGAGAAAGGCGGCGCGCGTTTTCCCATCCGACGCGGCGAACGCAGCATGCGCGTCGGCCGCGGCGAGCAGGGCGGCGTCGACCTGGGCTTCTCCCGCAGTCAGGAATTCTCCCGGCAGAACCGCGCGGTCCAGTGGGGAGACGACTTGAAAAGAGCTACCGGTGCCGGCGAGACGCTGGCCTGCGATGAAGGATTGTCCGTGTGGATTCATTGGGAAGGAGTGTGTGCAGGATCTGCCTGAAGCGTGACTGGAAACTGAATGGTAACGCGGTTGGCTTGCTCGTTTTTGTGGCCCATCAGCGGATTTCACACAATACCGGCCTGCGATTTCTGATCTAGATTCCCGCCATGGCGTCAACATCCCGCACCCGCAAGGGAACCTGGACCGGAGTCTTCCCGGCCATCACCACTCAAATGCACAAGGACGGCTCGCTCGATCTCGACGCGACCGCCCGGCACACCGAAATCCTCATCAAGTCCGGCATCAGCGGACTGGTTTACCTCGGCTCGCTCGGGGAAAACCAAACCCTTTCTGGCGAGGAGAAGCGTCTCGTGATGAAAGAGATGGTCGGAGTCGTGAAAGGGCGCATTCCGGTCGTCAGTGGTGTGGCGGAGTCCTCATTGCTTGAGGCGAGCCGCTACGTGAAGGACTGCGAAAAGTTGGGTGCCGATGGCTACATGGTCATGCCCGCCATGAGCTACAAGACCACCGATCCCGAGGAATCGATGGGCTACCTGCGCGGCGTTGCCAAGGCCACCGGGTTGCCGATCATGATTTACAACAACCCGATCAGCTACGGAAACGATATCACTCCGGAGATGTTCGCGAAGCTGGCCGACGTGAAGAATTTCACCTCGCTCAAGGAAAGCACCGGCAACACCCGCCGCATCACCGACCTCCGCAACACCGTCGGCGACCGCTACTCGATCTTCACCGGCGTCGATGACCTCGCGCTGGAAAGCGCCGTGCTCGGGATCGACGGCTGGGTCGCTGGAACCGGGATCGCGTTTCCCGAGGAAAACCAGTATCTCTGGGACCTCATGCAGGCGGGTGAGTGGAAGAAGGCGCTTGAGATCTACCGCTGGTTCACGCCGCTGCTCCACCTCGATGTGAACATCAAGTTCGTCCAGAACATCAAACTCTGTGTCCAGGAATGCGGACTCGGCGCCGAGTGGGTTCGTGCCCCGCGCACCCTCCTCAAGGGGGCCGAGCGCAAGGCCGTGCTCAAGGTCATCCACGATGGAATCGCCAATCGTCCCAAGCTTCCAAAGCGCAAGTAATCCGGATGAAGCGCGTCTCCATCATCGACTCCCACACGGGTGGCGAACCCACCCGCGTGGTCATTTCCGGAGGCCCAGACCTTGGTTCAGGTCCGCTTTCGGAACGCGTCACCTGCTTTCGTGACAAGTACGATGACTTTCGTAAATCCGTCGTGCTTGAACCTCGTGGCTCGGACGTGATGGTCGGCGCGATGTTGGTGGAGCCCTACGAACCGGATTGCGTGGCTGGCATCATCTTCTTCAACAACGTCGACTACCTCGGCATGTGCGGCCACGGCACGATCGGACTGATCGTGACCTTGGCGCATCTGGGACGCATCGGGGTGGGGGTTCATCGGGTCGACACTCCGGTCGGTGTGGTCACCGCCACGCTTCATGAAAATGGCAGCGTCTCGATTACGAACGTCCCCAGCATCCGCACCCATGCCGGAGTCGAGATCGAGGTCCTCGGCCTTGGCAAGGTGACTGGCGATATCTCCTGGGCGGGCAACTGGTTCTTCCTCACCACCTCGATTCCGCTTCGCGAGGATGACGAGGTGGACGACCTGACGAACACCGCCTGGTCGATCCGCCAATCTCTCAACGCGGGCGGTTTCCCTGAGGTCGATCATATTGAACTCTTCGGCCCCGGACTTCACGGTGGCGATTCACGAAACTTCGTCCTCTGCCCCGGCAAGGCCTACGACCGTTCGCCCTGCGGCACCGGAGTCAGTGCAAAGCTCGCCTGTCTCGCCGCATCCGGAGACCTTGAGGAAGGAGAGACCTGGGTCCAGGAAAGCATCATTGGAAGCTCGTTCAGCAGTTCCTTCATCTGGGCCGATCAAGCCACCGGTGAGATCATCCCGACGATCACCGGAGAGGCCCACATCATGGCGGAAACCACGCTCTGCTTCGATCCCAGTGATCCGTTCGTCAACGGCATCTGCTGAGCTTCCTCTTCCATGTCGAAACACATCGTCATCCTCGGCGGCGGCATCATCGGACTCGCCACAGCCGACGCCTGCCTCAAGCGCGGCCATCGCGTCACGGTCGTTGATCGTTCTCCGGAACAGCGCGACGGCTGCTCATTCGGAAACGCGGGCATGATCGTGCCGAGCCACTTCATCCCGCTCGCCGCGCCGGGCATGGTGGCGCTCGGCTTCAAGTGGATGTGGAATCCCGAGTCGCCGTTCTACATCAAGCCGCGACTCGACTTCGGACTCATTTCCTGGGGACTGAAATTCATGGCCGCAGCAAACCACAAGCACGTTGATCGTGCCTCGCCGGTGCTCCGCGACCTCAATCTCGCCAGCCGCGCGATCTACGATGACCTCGCCGACTCCGGTGAGGATTTCGGCCTCGTGAAAAAGGGTCTGCTGATGCTCTGCAAGACCCAGCACGGACTCGATGAAGAGGCCGGTGTCGCCGCGAAATCCCGCAGCCTCGGAGTTCCTGCTGAGGTGCTCGATGCCGCCGCCACCACGAAGCTGGATCCGACGATCACGATGGACGTCGCCGGTTCGGTCTGGTTTCCGAAAGACTGCCATCTCGATCCGAATCGGCTCATCTCCGCCTATCAGCGCCGCATCCGTGAAGGCGGCGGAACCTTTCACTGGAACACGAGCTTCGAAGGCTGGAAGCGTGAGGGGAAGAAACTGATCGCGATGAAAACCTCCGCCGGTGAAATCGAAGGCGATGAGTTCGTCCTCTGCGCCGGGGCCTGGTCGGATGAGCTGGTGAAGGACCTTGGCTTACGCATCCCGATGCAGGCCGGAAAGGGTTACAGCCTCACACTTCAGAACCCGGTCGAAGTTCCGACGCTTTGTTCCGTTTTCACCGAAGCCCGCGTGGCCATCACCCCGATCAACGGAGCCCTTCGCGTCGGTGGCACCATGGAAATCAGCGGCAAGAAGGAACACATCGAGCCACGCCGCGTGCAGGGCATTCTCAAATCGCTGCCGAAGTATTTCCCGAAGTTCCAAGTCTCTGACTTCGATGGTATCAAGCCCTGGCAAGGCTTCCGCCCATGCTCGCCCGATGGCATGCCCTACCTCGGACGAACCCAGGCCGCGTCAAATCTCGTCGTCGCCACCGGCCACTCGATGATGGGCATCAGCCTAGGTCCCGTCAGCGGCGAACTCGCCGCCCAGCTCGTCGATCACGAAACCCCGTCGCACGATCTCACGATGCTCGCGCCTGATCGATACGCTTGAATCAATCCATCATGGCGTTTCAGGATCGCTCCCTGATCCCGAGACGCTCATCCGCTGATCGAAATCCGGGAAATCCGTTTCGTTCTTGGGCCTTGTGAGGTAACCGAGTGCTTGGGCGCGGCGCAGGGCCTGCTCGCGGTTGGCGACCTGAAGCTGGACCTTGCCGCCTTTTACCGTCAGACCTTCGACTTCCGCGACACGTTTGGGCGCTTGGGGGGGAAGGAAAATGGGGATGGAAAAACGATACCGGAATTTGACGGCCGGTCCCTGCGTCGGGGCAGCGTCGCCTGGAACATCCTCGATCTGCAGTCGGTAAGTGCGCTCGCGCTCTTGCGCGGGGCTCTTGATTCCCAGCCGGACCACGCGCGATTCCTTGGGACCAAGCGTCATCGATCGCGGGTAATAGATAAGTTCGTCGCTGTCGCTATATATGTCCTTGCCGTCCGGGGCTTGCGTCCAGGAAACCAGCTTGATCTGCAGTTGCAGCGGCGTCTCGTCATCGTTGCCGATGGTGACCAGCGT
>JANOKL010000106.1:0-8147 GCA_031419215.1 Luteolibacter sp.
GTTGCGGGTTCATCGAGCTCTACGCGGATGCACCTCGGGACATCCAGATTCAGGTCACACCTATCACGATTGGGCTACAGCAGCTCGATTATTGATCCCGGCAGGGATCGGAGAAATTAGCCCCGGGTCGAGCGATAGCGACCACCCGGGGTGGTGATCCAAACGGAATTCGACCCCGGCAGTGGGTCGCAGCAGCTTGCGATGGCCAGTTCTTTTCGACGCTTCTAGCACGCCCTTCAGGGTGCAAATCCAAGAGATCACTTAACCCGGGGTGGTCGCTATCGCTCGACCCCGGGCTATTAGCTGTAATCCTTTCAGGATATAGATTTGTGGAGCACCGATTCTCCAGTCCCCAAAGGCATTGGTCTATAGAGCCAACTCACCCAAGAAAGGCCGTCCGCGTCGCTTCATCGATCTCCATCGGCCGGCCATCCGGGCCGACGCGGACGGTGACAAAGCTGCCCAACGAGGAGAGTTCGCCGTCTTTCCAGACCTCGAAGGTCCAGTTCACGGCGGCGGCTCCGACTCTGGAAACCACGAGCTGCACCTCGATCTCGTCGCCTGTTAGAAGCGGGCGCTTGTAGTCGCAGTCGACGTGGACCTTCGGCCAGCCACCCTGCCCGCGATCAAACACGAGCAGGCCACTGACGCGCAGAAACTCGTGCTCCGCCGCCTCGACGTAGCGGAAGACGTTGGGGAAGTGCATCCAACCGCTGGCATCGGTATCGCCGAAGGGAACGATGAGCCGATGACGGTGAAGCGGTGTGTCCATGATCAGGAGAAGCGTTTCACCAGTAGGGAGGCGTTGTGTCCACCGAAGCCGAAGCTGTTGCTGAGGGCGATATCGACCTTGGCCTCGCGGGCGACGTTCGGCACGACATCAAGATCGCACTCGGGGTCCTGATTCTCGACGTTGATCGTCGGAGGAACCACCCCATCATGAATGGCCATGACGCTGGCGATCAGCTCGATGCCGCCAGCGGCGCCGAGCATGTGACCGGTCATCGACTTGGTGGAGCTGACCATGAGGCCATTCTTCACGTGGTCACCGAAGGCCAGATTGATCGCCTTCGCTTCCGCCACGTCGCCGAGGCCGGTGGAGGTGGCGTGGGCGTTGAGATATTGGACCTCGTTCGGATTGACCTTGCCGTGTTTCAGGGACATCTGGATTGCATAGGCCGGGCCGGAGCCGTCGGGCGATGGGGCGCTGAGGTGGTAGGCATCGGCACTGACGCCGTAACCGATCAGCTCGGCATAGATTTTCGCGCCACGCTTCTTGGCGTGCTCGAGTTCCTCGATCATCACCACGCCGGCACCTTCGCCCATGACGAAGCCATCGCGATCGACATCGAATGGCCGCGAGGCGCGCTGGGGCTCATCGTTGCGGGTGCTGAGGGCCTTCATGTTTGAAAAGCCTGCCAGCCCCATCGGCAGGACGGTCGATTCCGCGCCGCCGCAGAGGAAGCCATCGGCGTCGCCGAACTTGATGATGCGCCAGGCTTCTCCGATGTTGTGGTTGGAAGTCGCACAGGCGGTGACGATGGCCATGTTCGGACCCAGCAGGCCGAATTCCATCGAGATGATGCCGCTGGCGATGTTGGAAATCATCCTCGGGATCGTGAAGGGCGAGACGCGCTTCGGACCTTTCGCCAGACAGACTTCGTGCTCGCGCTCAAGGGTGGCAAGTCCGCCGATCCCGGAGCCGACCATGACGCCGAAGCGACGCGGATCGACCGATCCGACATCGAGCCCGCTGTCCTCAAAGGCCATCTTCGACGCGGCGACGGCGAACTGCACGTAGCGGTCCGAGCGGCGGGAGTCCTTGGGCACGCGGAAATATTGGTCCGGGCTGAAGTTTTTCACCTCACCCGCGATCCGGCACTCATAGGGCGCGGGGTCGAGCAGGGTGATCGTGGCGATCCCGCTGCGACCGGCCTTCATGCCCTCCCAGGTGGAGTTCAAATCGTTTCCAAGGGGGGAAACACACCCAATGCCAGTGATGACGACGCGTCGTTCGCTCATGATGAATTAGTAGAAGTCGCAAAAAGCGTGCGGGAAGCATGAGGAGGCCATTCTGAGGACGCAAGCCCTCATCCGAGCCGACGATTCCGTCCACGTTCGTTCTGGGCTCCGCAGCCCGGACATTCGGGAAGACTGGCCGAGCCGTGGTCCTCGAAGGCATGCAGACAGAGCCGACAAACGATTCGCCCCTTGACCGCCCGCTGCTCGCCTGCCCGATGGGAAAGCCGGGAGATCAGGGTGAAGAATCCCACCAGGATCATTGGCACCACCAAGGCCCAGAGGACAAATTCGGGTAGGGAAAAGTCCATCAGTCGCTACGGGTAAACGCCACCTCCACCGCGATCCAGCCGGGCTTCGCGGTCGCTCCGAATTGCAGGCGGCCGATCCAGTCTCCGAGGCGAAGGATCGACTCTTTCGCCGCCTCGTCGTCGCCCACCTCGATCGGCTGATGCTGAAGCACCCGGCCATTGGGCCCGATCTCGAGCATGAAGCGCCAGGTTTTCGAGGCCATCGCAGGAGAAACCGTTGGATCAAAAGAAGGAAAGGCGATCGGCCAAGCGGACGCTGGAAGATTTGACAGGGGCAAAAGGACCGGAGCCAGCGCGGAAACCAGTGCGTTTCCGGCGACGCGATCCGGTGGTGACTCCTGGGGGAAGATTCTTTCGCCACGCAGGCTGGCCGCCACGGTTGGAGTACCATTCTCCTGAGGAAGATCACGCAAGCTGGGACGATAGCCGCTGCGGGGAAATCCCTCGCGACGAGCCTGCTCTTCGATCGCCCGGACGGCCAAATCGGAACCGGGGTCAAATTTCGCAGGGAAAGGCCCCTGCTCGTCCACATTCACAGCCCACGCCCGGCCTTCCGAGGTTCTCGGCAGCATCACCAGGCTGGCCCGACGCTCGATCACCCGCGGTGGCGGAACGACACGGACGCGCAGGGCTCCCAGAAGCGCGACGGTCAGCAATGTCACCAAGATCACCGCAGCCGCAGTCGACCAGCCACAAGCTTCCGGCACCCGCCAGGAGAACATCAGGCCGCTGTCGCGATCGCGATCTTCCCGTTTGTTTCCGCTCAAGGCTTCGGTTCTTTCGAAGAATTTGGATCACCCGCCTGGATCGGTCGGCCGACCATCATCAGGCGGTAGCCTTTTCTGAGGATCAGCTCACAGACTTCCCGCTCCAGCCCGACCGGCGTACCTGCGTCGCTCCGGAGGAGAATCGTGCCCTGGACGTTGCCACGCCTCTCATCAAGGAGCCTGCCAAGTCCGTCTAGATTGGTCGATTCACGTCCGAAATAGAGCTGAGGCGGTTGGCCGGGGCCGAGCGTCACCGCGAGTGCACCGCTGAAGCGCTCCATCTGGAAACGCGACGGCGGCAGCTCGACCGCCACGCCGGATTGCAGGACCAGCGAGGGCCCAAGCACGAAAAACATCAGCAGCAGCGCAAAGAGATTGAAGAGCGGCACCGCGTGAAGAAACCCCGGACGCTCAGGTAGGGTCAGCTCCAGTTTCACGACGCGCCCTCCTGCTTGTCCTGGCGTTTCGTGCGCCTGCGGGCCTCCACTTCCTCACGGAATGAAACGATGGCTCCTTCCTCGCGGGCATCCGAGATGAGGTTCACCATTTCGATTCCGGCGCGCTCGATGCGGTGGGCGAGACGCTTGGCCCGACCGAGAAAATACAGGTAGGCCAGATACATCGGCACCGCTACGGTCAGTCCGAGCACCGAGGTGATGAGCGCCTGGAAAACGCCGCCCGCGAGTTCCGCAGGACCGGCAAAACCGCCCTGCTCGCTGACGCGCTGGAAGGTTTCCACCATCCCCAGCAAGGTCCCGAGCATGCCGACGAGTGGGGCCAGAAGCGCCACCGCCATGATCGTGCGGATGTTTTTTTCAATCCGGGGGACCTCCAGTTGCCCGGCCTCCTGGGCCACATCACGCAGATCGGAACGGGTCAAATGGTGACGAAGGAGGGTCGAATGTGCAACGCGGGCCACCGGACCAGGAGCCCGGGCCGCCTCGTGCAGGGCCTCGGCGAAAGCCTTGCGGCGGACGTGATTCGAAAGGCCAACGAGCAAATCGCCGACGTTGATCCTTGCCCGGTGGAAGAAAAACATCCGCTCCACCACACAGATCGCGCCGACGAAGGCCAGCGCCAGCAGCACCCACACCAGCGGGCCGCCCTGTTCGATCAAACCAGAGGGTTCAAACAGTCCCAAAATCATTGTCCGGGGAGACTACGGCAGCTCCAACCCGCTGGCGAGCGTGGAGTTGGACTCCGGGAATTTCTCACTTCCTAGGAAAAATCCCCCTCATGTCAGGAAGTTCTTGCATCCGGGGTGGACGTCTGCTGCCGGATGGCCAATCCTCCGCCATGCCTACTGTCGCCATCGTCGGACGCCCGAACGTCGGGAAATCCGCCATCTTCAACCGCCTCGCCGGACGACGCATCGCCATCGTCCACGACCAACCGGGCGTCACCCGCGACCGCATTTCCGCGCCCTGCACCCTGACGGAACACCCCTGCACGATCATCGACACCGGCGGCATCGGGGCATCCCTGGACGACGGATTCGCTGCGCAGGTCCAGATCGAGGCCGACATCGCCATGGAAACGGCCGACCTGATCCTGTTCGTCGTCGACGCCCATGAGGGCCTCAGCCCGATCGACCAGGCCCTCGGCCAAAAATTGCGCAAGGCCAAGCCTCCGGTCCGACTGGTCCTCAACAAGGTCGACCACGACAAGCACGAAAATGTTTATGGCGACTTCGCCGGACTCGGCCTCGGCGATGGGATCGCGGTTTCCGCCGAACACGGCCGGAATTTCAGCCTCCTCACCGAGGAGATGGACAAGGTCCTCGCCCCGCTCGCGGCGGAAATCGAAGCCGTGACCGAAGTCGCGGAAGCCGCCGGCATCAAGCTCGCCATCGTCGGTAAGCCCAACGCCGGCAAGTCCTCCCTCATCAACGCCATCCTCAAGGACGAGCGCACCATCGTTTCCGAAATCGCCGGCACCACTCGCGATGCGGTCGACCTCCCCTACACCTTCGCCGGGGAAAACTTCACCCTCATCGACACCGCCGGCCTCCGCCCCCGGGCGAAGCGCGATTCCTCCGTCGAGGTCTTCTCCGCCATGCGCTCGGAGCGGGCCATCCGCCGCGCCGACTTGTGTGTGCTGGTCATCGACCTCGCGTCCGGCATCACCTCCATGGACCGCAAGATCGCGCAGTTCATTATGGAGGAGAAAAAGCCCTGCCTCATCGTGCTGAACAAGTTCGACCTCTATCACCCGGACGCCCCGCGCACGGCCCGCATGGAAGAGGCGACCGAACACGTCAAACGCGAGCTGTTTTTCCTCTCCTACGCGCCCTTCGTCCTGACCTCGGCCAAGAAGGGCCAAGCCGTCGACCACGTGCTGAAGGAATCGCTGAAGATCCGTGACAGCTCGAAGAACATGCCGACCACTGGCGCGCTCAATCGCATCCTCCACGGAGCCTTCACGACCAACCCGCCGCCGTCCGACCGCAAGACCGCCAAGCGCCTCAAGCTCTACTACGCAACGACAGGCCTGAACGACAAATACAGCGTCATCCCGGTCCCGACGCTAATCCTTTTCGTCAACGACAAGAAGCTCATGCCCACCAGCTACGAGCAGTTCCTCAAGAACAAGTATCGCGAGAAACACCCGGCTCCAGGCATCCCCGTCGTGCTTTCTGTGCGTTCAAGAGACCGGCGGGATTTCATTGAGAAGGGATAGCCTCCGAGAAAAGAAACCACGAAAGACACGAAATTTCACGAAACATGGAAAGGGAGCTGCTTTTAGGGGGAGAAGTGGGCCGTATTCTTGATGCTGCGATTGAAGTGCATCGCGTTCTTGGCCATGGACTCCTGGAAAAGCCCTATGAAAACTCTCTGGTTCGTGAATTCCAATTGCGTGGAATTCCCTGCGAACAACAACCTCGCTTCGCGCTGGACTACAAAGGCGTGCGAGTGGGCGATTTCATTCCCGACCTTGTGGCGTTTGGTGCCGTCATTGTGGACACCAAAACGATTGATCACATCGGCGACCTCGAAATCGGGCAGATGCTCAACTACCTGCGAGTCACGGGCCTGAAAGTCGGACTCATCATCAACTTCAAGCACCGCAGGATTGAAACCCGTCGCGTGGTCCTTTAATCCTTTCGTGAAATTTCGTGTCTTTCGTGGTTTAAATCTCTCCAGCGATGCCCCTCCTCGACGTCAAAAACCTCTCCACCCGCTTCCACACCCGCAACGGCGTTGTTCATGCGGTCGATGACGTCTCGTTCTCAGTCGGAGCCGGGCAGACCCTCGGCATCGTTGGCGAGTCTGGCTCGGGGAAATCCGTGACCTGCTACTCGCTGCTCGGCCTGATCCCCCAGCCTCCCGGCCGCATCCACTCGGGCACCGCGATTTTCGACGGCATCGATCTGCTCAGCGCTTCGGAAAAGCAGCTCCGCAAGATCCGGGGCAAGCGGATCTCGATGATCTTCCAGGACCCGATGACCTCGTTGAATCCCTTCATGAAGGTCAGCAGCCAGTTGACCGAACCACTGGAGATCCACGAAGGCATCTCCGGAAAAGCCGCGCTCGACCGCGCCATCGAGGCCCTCGCCGAAGTCGGCATCCACGAACCGGAAAAGCGCGTCCACAGCTACCCGCACGAATTTTCCGGCGGCATGCGCCAGCGCGTCATGATCGCCATGGCCCTCATCACCCGGCCGGAACTCCTGATCTGCGACGAGCCGACCACCGCCCTCGACGTCACTGTTCAGAAGCAGGTGCTCGACCTCATCCGCGATCGCCAGAAATCCCTCGGCACCGCCGTCATTTTCATCACCCACGACCTCGCCGTCGTGTCGGAAATGTGTGACCACATCAACGTGATGTATGCCGGGCGGATCGTCGAGAGCGCCACCAAGGAGGAGCTTTTCAACAATCCCCGGCACGCCTACACCCGCAGCCTGCTCAAATCGATCCCGGCCTCGCATCCGAAAGGCGAGCCGCTCTACACCATCCCCGGCCTGCCCCCGAGCCTGGTCAGCCCGCCCATCGGCTGCGCCTTCAGTCCGCGCAACCGCATCGGCGACGCCACCCTCTGCCTGACCGATCGCCGCCCGGATCTCGCTGAAATCTCCCCCGACCACTTCGCCCAGAACTGCCCGGGCTGCTTATACCTTTAGGCCACCAGTTAAACGCAACTTAGGCATCGCGACACAATCTTGATTTTTATGATCGACGTTTCAAAAATATGGACGCTATCACGATAATCAACGAAACACCGACCAACCATGGCCAATAGATCTGAGTCGTGCTAACTGAATTCGTGTCTTGGCTAGCAACCGATGCTGAATTGATTTTGTTTTGGGCAATTGATTCACGTTCGTTTTCAGCGCGATTTTTCGCTCTGGAATCCAGCTCTTGCTTTTTTAACTTCTTTTCGAGCGCTTTCAAACTGCTCTCAACGTACATACCATAAGGTCGTTCAGGAAGACTCATGCATTGACGAAGGTATTTGAGTTCATTCTCTCCACCACACACCTCAAGGAGGCCTATCGCAGAAATTACAACACTATCTATTTTTTCTCTTCTAGAATTGAGTTCAATGTATTTCTTGGAGGCCTGAATCGGAATCTTTTTGTCACCTTTCGATATCTCCAATATTTTAATTATATTGTTTTTAAAGAAATGATCATCACTCTCAAATAACAGCTCTGAAAGCAATGGATAAATATCCTCGCCCGCATCCACCAGCGCTTTAAAAGCAGCGTCAGGATCAACTCCCACGGTCCCTCTAATATCGCCTGGAAGCATTCTAAGAATTTCATTTTTGGTGAGCTCCTCTTTAGTCCAAGCATTCTTTGGCTCAGCATTGCAAATACCCAAAATTAAGGAGAATACTAGCAATCGAATAAATAAATTAGCGTGCATGAGAATTGTTATGGATTTTAGGCTCGTCTGCAAAATTGAATCTCTTCGAACTAAGAATGCCGTCAATATTTGTTCCCCCGTCAATCATAAGTTGTAATTGCGGAAGCGCTCCTTGCCACGGCTCGTGCCCGGCATTAGTTAGCAAGTGCCCGAGCTCGTGCGCCGACACAATCCCGCCC
>JANOKL010000107.1:0-1803 GCA_031419215.1 Luteolibacter sp.
GGCTGAGCGTAAGGGTGCCAGCCGTAATTCCCAAATGGAAAAGTGATCGCCCGAAGAGGGTTCATCGCTTGCGGGTTCGGCTTGGATTGTGTGAGGTGCTCGTGTGTTCGCGACCTACGTCCATCATCTCGACCCCATTGCACTGAAAGCCGGATTTCTGACGTTGCGCTGGTATGGATTGGCCTACCTGGGTGGATTCGCTGCCGGGTATTTCCTGCTCCGCTACCTCGCACAGCGGAAAATGTGGGTTTTGAAGCCTGAAGAAGCAGGGGACTTCATTGCCGCCGCCGCGCTGTTCGGCGTGTTTCTTGGAGGGCGGCTCGGTTACGTGCTTTTCTACCAGATACTCGATGCCAATCATGGATGGAAATCGGTGATGCAGGATCCGCTGGCTATTTTACGCGTGTGGGAAGGAGGGATGGCGAGCCATGGCGGTATCTTGGGCCTCGTGATCTTCACCTGGGTGTATTCGCGTCGGAAAAAGGTCTCGTGGACCGGCCTTGGCGACGGACTTTGCGTGGTAGCGCCAGTGGGGCTTTTCTTTGGACGAATCGCCAACTTCATCAACGGCGAACTCTATGGCCGTGTGGCTCCGGGGGTGTCCTGGGCGATGAAATTTCCAATGGCACTGAGCGAGAATAGGATCGAAGCCGAGAATTTCGGCGAGGCTGCCAATGCCCTTTCTAAAGTAGTGCCAGGCTTACTGGAATATCCCGATGGTCGATTTAAAGATAATGACGCGATCTTCAGTGGGATCTTGCAGTCGACACGTTCCTCACCCGAGGCACGTGCGGCCCTGGAGCCTTATCTGGAGCCAAGGCATCCATCACAGCTCTATGAAGCGGCCTTGGAGGGATTGCTCCTCTTTGCGATTCTTTGGATCGTCCGGATCAGGTTCCCGAAGGCCCCGAATGGTCTTCTGACAGGCTTGTTTTTCGGGCTCTACGCTGTTTTTCGGATCTTTGCAGAACAGTTTCGTGAGCCCGATGCAGCCTTGGTTGGGACAATTACCAAAGGACAGTTCCTGTCCTTTTTCATGATCGCCTTCTCGGCAGTGTTCCTAATCAAGGCTTTCCGAGAGGGCCGTCAGGTCTGAGCAAGTCGAATTTTCCTTAGCGCGGGATCACCAAAGACCTGCCCGGTTGAATCAACGTTCCGGAGATGCCGTTCGCTCTCTGCAACGCAGACACGGAGGTCTTGTTCCGGGACGCAATCAGAGAGAGGGAATCCCCCTTTTTGACCACATAGCGTGGAGGTGAACTTGGCTTTGGCTTGGTGGTCTTGGCAATAACCTTCGGCTTGCTCTTGGGCTTGGTGGAGGCGGTTTCCGCGCTGACTTTGGTCTTCGGGCGGGAGACGATCTCGTTCGTCTTTGGTTTTTGCCTCGATGCGACCTCCACTTCGGCCGTGCGCACTGGCTTCGAGGTGCTCTTTACCAGCTCAACAGGCTTGGAATCGGAAAGCGGAACTGCATTTGAGGGCGGCAGCTCGTTTGAGGCGATGGCAGGAACATCATCCACAATAGGAGAGGAGTTTCGTTTCCCCCATTTGGATGGGTTGTCGGCCCAAGCTTCGACGTAGTTGCCGTTCTTGTCGAAAGGTCCGGTGCCACCTGGGTTTCTGCCCGTTGTTCCGCCCCCGCTACTCCCGCAGTTTGAGAGCATTATGGTGAAGCAAGAAAGGGGAAGAATGGTAAAAAGGTGCGAGGTTCGCATGGGCGTAGTATGAGCAAATAGAGTCGTTTGGCAAAGCATGATTCAGATCTACGAAACTTTTACCTGCCGCAGGGGCGCGAGTTTCACC
>JANOKL010000108.1:0-10494 GCA_031419215.1 Luteolibacter sp.
AAGGCTCCAGCCAAGAAGGCTGCCAAGAAGGTCGCTTCCGAAGCTCCCGAGGCAGTCGCGGCTCCTGAGGCCGTCGAAGCAGTCGCGGCCCCTGAAGCTGTCGAAGCGGTCGAGACCTCCGAGGCCGTCGTCACCGAAAGCGGCGAGGCTTGAGCTCCGTTTCCTGATTCACCCTTTAATCAACAGGTCGGCTGCCATGTGCATCCGGCCTGTTTTGTTTTTGGCGGCGAGAGAGGGGTTCTTTTCCCTTGGCCCCGACATTCCGGCGTCCGATGGTCGGAGCATGCCCGAGCGGAAAGCCAGCTTCAGCGTGATGTGCGTGGGAGTCGCCCGGGCGATCCTCCACGACCGCGCCGCGCGACGTAAAGTGCTGGCCCAACTGCTGTTGGTGGCGCTCGGGCTGATGGCGGTCGGGCTTTGGGTGCTCAACGGCTGGCTCCAGGCAAATGTGCTGCGCTTCGTCCTGTGGTGGGGTGCCTGTGGCTTGGTCACAGTGTTCGTGATGCTCTTCGCCCTCTACGACGCTCTCGCGGTATTCCGGGAAGAGCGGGACAAGACGGATCCGGACTGAGGGTGGAGGAGAATTCATTGGCGCATGGCATCGAATGCGCTTTCATCGACGATCCGCTGCGGGACAGATCCCCGGCTTTTCCGAAATGAATCCCGAAATCCAGGAATGGCTGCATCTACTGGTGCGCATGGCCCATCTCATCGCGGGGATCATGTGGATCGGCACCTCGTTCTACTTCGTGTGGCTGGATTCATCGTTCAAGCCGATGGTGCCAGCGCCGCCGGGGGTCGATGGCGAGCTCTACATGGTCCACGGCGGATTTTTCTATCGCGTGGAAAAGCGCCATTTCGGGGCAGGGGAGGCACCGCCCGGACTGCATTGGTTCAAGTGGGAGGCCACGTTCACCTGGATCACGGGATTTCTGCTGCTGTGGCTGGTTTATTACAGCAATCAGGGTGCCTACCTCATCGATCCCTCGGTCAAGGCGCTCTCACCGCACGCCGCAACCCTGGCGGGCCTCGGCTTTCTCGTAGGCGGCTGGCTGGTGTATGACCTGCTGTTTCGCTCGCCGCTGGCGAAAACGAAGCTCATCAACCCGATCGCGCTAGCCTTGGCTGGCGGGCTGGTCTGGGTGCTGACTCACACCTTCAGCGGTCGCGGGGCCTTCATCCACCTTGGCGCCGTCTTCGGCACGATCATGGTGCTGAACGTCTGGGTTCACATTCTGCCGAACCAGCGAAAGATGCTGAAGGACGCCTCGGAGGGAAAGACTCCGGATCAAAGCCTGGGGCTGAAGGCGAAGCGCCGCTCCATCCACAACAGCTACATGACCCTGCCGGTGCTGTTCACGATGATCTCGAATCATTTCGCGAACCTCCACGGCCACCCGCAGAGCTGGCTGGTGCTTTCCATCCTGATCATCACCGGCGCGCTGGTGCGGCGGACCATGATCACCGGCCACAAGCTCCCGGCCTCCATCGCCGTCGCGCTGATCGTGTTCCTAGTGATCTACACCGCGCCAAAGGCCCCCGCTGCAGCCGTCTCTTCGGGTGGTGAAAAAGTGCCGTTTTCCGAAGTGCAGACCATCATCGCCGCGAGGTGCGCGAGTTGTCATGCGCCTAAGCCGACGGATGAGCTATTCATGGCGGCCGGACCTCCACTGGGCATCATGCTGGATACGCCGGAGCGCATCCAGATGCTCGCGCCTAGGATCTATGAACGGACCTGCGTGCAGAAAACCATGCCGCTGATGAACCGGACGGGAATCACTGAGGCTGAACGCGACGTGCTGGCGAGATGGTTTTCCCAAGGAGCCGGAATGTAACCACATTCGACTTGCTGAATCATCATTCTAACGGAAGCATTCTCCTCGTGACCCCCCAGCTCGAAGACCTGTTTTCCTTTCTCCGCTTCGCCAGCATCTCTACCGACTCCGCCCACACCGGTGATGTGCGGGCCTGCGCCGACTGGCTCCTGAACAAGCTCAGCGGAATGGGCCTTTCCGCGAGCCTGCATGAAACATCACGCCACCCGATCGTCGTCGCGAAAAACGAGCACATCACAGGTCGTCGCACCGTGCTTATTTACGGGCATTACGACGTCCAGCCGGTCGATCCGCTCAACCTCTGGGACTCCGAGCCCTTCGAGCCCGTCATCCGTGATGGGAAGATCTGGTGCCGTGGCTCGGCCGACAACAAGGGCCAGATGATGGCGCACGTCCTCGGAGTCGAGAAGACGCTGCAAGAAAAGGGTGATCTGCCGGTGAACCTCATCTTCCTCTTCGAAGGCGAGGAGGAGATCGGCAGCCCGAACCTCGCGCCCTTCCTGATCGCGAATTCGGACCTTTTGAAATGCGACATCATCGCCGTGTCCGACACCGGCATGGTCGCTCCCGGCGTGCCGACCCTCGGCTACGGCCTCCGCGGCATCGCCTGCTGCGAGGTCATCCTGCGTGGGCCCAAGCGCGACCTTCACTCCGGTCTCTTCGGCGGAGTCGTCGCGAATCCAGCCACCGCCATCGCCAAGCTCGTCGCCAGTTTGCACGATGTGACCGGCAAGGTCCTGGTCGAAGGCTTCTACGATCAGGTCCGTCCGCTCGAGGCCTGGGAGCGCGAGATGTGGGCCAAGGTCCCCGGCGTTTCCGATCAGGATTTCCTCAATGTAACCGGCTCGCCCGCGCTCTTCGGGGAAAGCGGCTACTCCTCCGCCGAGCGCACCTGGGCCCGTCCGACGGCCGAGGTGAACGGCATCGGTAGCGGCTACCAGGGCGAGGGCTCCAAGACGATCATCCCCTCAGAGTCCTTCGTGAAGCTCTCCTTCCGCCTCGTCCCGGACCAGAACCCGAAGGACATCATTGAAAAAGTCCGCCAGCACCTGGAGTGGAACTGCCCGCCCGGAGTCACCATGGAGTTCATTCCCGGTCACGACGGAAAGCCCTACGCTGCCGATCCCAATTCGTTCTATGGAAAGGCTGCCCAGCAAGCCCTCCGCGTCGCTTTCAATGCCGAGCCCGTCCTCATCCGTGAGGGTGGCAGCATCCCGATCGTCCAGGCCTTCCGGGATCTTCTCGGCTCCGACACCCTGCTCCTCGGTCTCGCGCTTTCCGACGCCCAGATCCACTCTCCGAACGAGAATTTTCCAGTCGAGAACTTCGAGGCCGGCATCCGCCTCAATCAGGCGCTGCTTGAGGAACTTGCCAAGTGAGTGCTGAGCGGTGAACAGTGGCTCGGGCGATTCGGATCGGATTGGTTTCCGCCGATCACTTTCCACTTTTCACTTTCCACTTCTCACTCCGCTTCCATGTCCGATTCCCCGAATACCGATTTCATCCGCGACATCATCGCCGAGGACCTTGCCACCGGCAAACACTCGACGATCATCACGCGCTTTCCCCCGGAACCGAATGGATATCTCCACATCGGGCATGCCAAGGCGATTTGCCTAAGCTTTGGCATCGCGCTGGAAAATGCCGCCGTCGGGGCGAAGTGCCACCTGCGCTTCGACGACACCAACCCGGAAAAGGAAGAGACCGAATACGTCGAGAGCATCAAGACCGACGTCTACTGGCTCGGCTTCGACTGGGGCACGAACCTCTTTTTCGCCAGCAACTACTTCGACTTCTACCACGACTGCGCCATCCACCTGATCAGGGGAGGCAAGGCCTACGTCGACCACCAGAGCGCCGAGGAAATGCGCGCCAACCGGGGCAACCTCAACGTCCCCGGAACTCCATCGCCGTATCGCGACCGCAGCGTCGAGGAAAACCTGGAGCTCTTCGCGAAAATGAAGGCCGGCGATTTCAAGGAGGGCGAATGCATCCTCCGGGCGAAGATCGACATGGCCTCGCCGAACATCAACCTGCGCGATCCGGCGCTCTACCGGATCATGCACGCCGAGCACCACAACACCGGCAACGCTTGGTGCATTTACCCGATGTATGACTTCGCCCATCCGCTGGAGGATGCGCTGGAGCACATCACGCATTCGCTCTGCACGGTGGAGTTTGAAAACCATCGACCGCTCTACGACTGGTTCATCGAGAACTGCCCGGTGCCTTCCAAGCCGCGCCAGATCGAGTTCGCCCGCCTGAACCTGACCTACACGGTTATGAGCAAGCGCAAGCTGCTCCAGCTCGTGAAGGAGAACCACGTCAGCGGCTGGGACGATCCACGCATGCCGACGATTTCCGGCCTCCGCCGTCGTGGCTTCACGCCCGAAGCGATCCGGAATTTCTGCAAACGGGTCGGCATCACCAAGTTCAACGGCACCACCGACGTCGCCCTGCTCGAATTCGAGGTCCGCGATCACCTCAACAAGATCGCGCCGCGCCGCATGGCCGTGCTCGATCCGGTGAAGGTCGTGCTGGAAAACTGGGCGCCCGGCACCACCGAGACCGTCGAGCTCGTCAACAATCCCGAAAACCCGGAGGAGGGGAGCCGTCAGGTGCCGCTGTCCGGCGAAGTCTGGATCGAGCGCGAGGACTTCATGGAAGACCCGCCGAAAAAGTTCTATCGCCTCGGTCCCGATCGTCATGTCCGTCTCAAGGGCGGCTACATCATCCGCTGCACCGGCTTCGACAAGGATGCCGATGGAAACGTCACCGAGATCCGCGCTGTCACGATTCCCGGAACGCTCGGAGCTGACACGCCGGAAGGCATCGAATGCCGCGCCGCGATCCACTGGGTCAGCGTCGAACACGGAGCCGACGCCGAGATCCGCCTCTACGACCGACTTTTCACCGCCGAAAATCCCGATGACGCGGAAGGTGGTTTCGTCACTGTGCTGAATCCGGACTCGCTCAAGGTCATCACCGCCAAGGTCGAGCCCTCGCTCGCCAGCGTGGAGCCCGGCTTCCGCTGCCAGTTCGAGCGCACCGGCTACTTTATCGCGGATTCCAAGAACCACGTTCCGGGAAGCAATCCTGTCTTCAATCGCACCGTCGCCCTGCGCGACTCTTCAAAAAAGAAGTAGCGATGCGGGCAGAGGAGGCTTCACCCGGCGATGGAGTCACAAGCAAGCATCTGTAAATTCCTGGAATCCTGTCCTTTTACCGGACAGCCATTCGTCGTGATGATGGAAACAGTGAGAGTTGAATCCACCTCCTCATCCCATGATCAAGAAAATCCTTCTCATCCTCGTCGCCGCCATCCTGCTGCTGGTGATTGTCGTTTCGCTGCGTCCCTCGCAGTTCACCGTCACCCGCTGGGCGACGATCCCTGCTTCTCCGGAAGTGGTCTCGGCCCAGGTGAATGATTTCCACAAGTGGCAGGAGTGGTCGCCGTGGGCGAAGATGGATCCGGCCTGCAAGTTCGCCTTTTCCGGACCGGAGTCCGGTGTCGGCGCGGGCTTTTCGTGGGATGGCAACAACGACGTCGGCGCGGGCACGATGAAGATCACCGAGAGCAAACCGGGCGAACTGGTGAAGATGGACCTCGATTTCACCAAGCCGATGGAAGGCCACAACCTCACGGTCTTCACCTTCAAGCCGAACGGTGCCAGCACCGATGTCACCTGGACGATGTCCGGGGAGAACGGCTTCATGGGCAAGCTCTTCGCGCTGTTTGTCGATTGCGACAAGATGGTCGGCGACCAGTTCGAAAAGGGCCTGGAGAATCTCAAGGGCGTCGTGACGAAAGCCCCCGCAACGAATTAACGATCATGAATCCGCAGAACCCCACCGAGGAATACCTGCTGCTCATCCGCGGCACGCATTGGAACCACGCACTGTCGGCGACCGAGCTCCAGGGTGTGATGACCGACTTCTATTCATGGGTCGATGGCCTCGTTCAACAGGGCGTGCATCGCGGCGCACAGCCCTTGATGGAGGAGGGGAAGATCGTGGTCGGCGCGAAAGGCTCGATGGTCACCGACGGTGTGTTTGCTGAATCGAAAGAGGCGATCGCCGGCTACTTCCTGCTTGCAGTTTCGTCCATCGAGGAGGCGGTGAAGCTCGCCCAGGCCTGTCCGATCCTCGACTACGGCGCACAGATCGAGGTCCGGCCGGTGGCGGATCTTTGCCGGCCGATGGCCGAGGTGAAGGCGATGCAGCATGAAGCCGCCTGTTCCTGATCAAGAGGCCCGTGTCGGGCACCTCGCGGATGATCTGTTCCGTCGCGAAGGCGCGCGGATGGTTGCGGTTCTAACAGGACAGCTCGGGGTTCAGCGGCTTCAACTTGCCGAGGATGTGGTGCAGGAGTCGCTCGTCCGAGCCTTGCAGACCTGGCCGTATCGCGGTGTGCCTGAGAACCCGGCGGCGTGGCTGATGCAGACGGCGAAGAATCTGGCGCTCGATCAATTGCGACGGGAAAAGAACTGGCGCGAAAAGGAGGAGGGGATCGCGATCGACCACGAGCGCTGGCTTTCGACTCCGCAGGTGCAGGACGAGCATCAAGGGACTTTCGCGGACGACACCCTGAGGATGATGTTTGTGTGCTTTCATCCACAGCTCTCGGTCGAGGCGCAGACGTCCCTGGCCTTGCGGACCTTGGGTGGCCTCAGCCCGGCGGAAATCGCGGCGGCCTTTCTTTGCAGCGAGGCGGCGATCAGCAAGCGGCTGGTGCGGGCCCGACAGCGGATCAAGGAGCTGGCCCTGCCCTTCGCCATGCCAGAAGCGCGCGAGCTTCCAGAGCGATTAGACGGCGTGCTGGCCACGCTCTACCTCCTGTTCAACGAAGGCTACAAGGCCTCGTCCGGTGAGCGCTTGGTGCGCGAGGAACTCTGTCACGAAGCCATCCGCCTGACGTCCTTGCTGGCGGAGCATCCAGCCACCGCGACTCCCAAGACCTTCGCCCTGTTGGCCCTGATGCAGCTCAACGCGGCCCGCCTTGCCTCGCGCACCGATGACATGGGAAACCTGCTGCGGCTCTCCGAACAGGACCGGAGTGCCTGGGACCAGTCGATGATCCAGCGCGGCATCCGTTGTCTCGGCCTGGCTGCGTCTGGAGACCAAATCAGCGAATACCACATCGAAGCCGGAATCGCCGCCTGTCACAGCACCGCGACCGACGAGGCCTCGACCGACTGGCCGCGCATCCTCTCGCTTTACGATCGCCTCGTGGAGATGACAGGCTCCCCCATCGCCGCCCTGAACCGGGCGGTCGCGCTCGCACGGGTGAGGGGAGCAGAAGCTGGTCTAGAGTCTCTAACAGAACTCTCGGGTAAGGGAGCGCTGGAGTCGTACTATCTCTATCATGCGGTCCTGGGTTCCATGATTCGTGACCTCGGTCGCTTCGCAAAAGCCATCGGACATTTCCAAAAAGCGGAATCCCTGGCCACACTACCGTCCGAGCGTGAGTTCATAATGCAACAGATCCGGGAATGTGAGGCGGCTTGGTTGAACCGCATACCTTCCTGACGCTGCCAGAAAGGAGATGGGATTAGCCCAGAATCTCCAGCAAGGCATCCAGCTTTTCCTTCACATCCCCGTTCAACTCGGAAGGATCACAGGATTCGATCAGTTCATGAAGGGAGCCCTTGCGCAAAAGCATGGGCGTTGCTGTCGTTCTTGCGATTTGGCGGAAGTATTCTTCAGCGAAAGTGCTAAGCTTTTGATATTGTGTCCGTCCCCGCCACAAGGCCTTACGGGTCGGTTCGTCCGCCCTGAGGTAGGTTTCCAAATCTTCGGGATCTTCTGCGAAGACTTTCTCACGCAATAGGTCATTCATCACCGACGTGCGGGCCGAGGAGAACAATTCCTCAGGGCCAAGACGATCGGCCACCCAACGTTGGAGCAGTTCCGGAGTCACGAAGTAGTCCTCCGGCTCGTAGCGTTTCCATTGCAACTCCCTCAAGCCACCGCCATCCACCTCGCGCCTCGGCTTTCCGTCGTGATCGTGAATGGCGAGGCCTCTCAGACCGGGCAGCATCACTCCGAGCGCTTTAAAGTGCTCCCGGGCAGCCATCCCAAAACCACCTTCGACTCGCTCCAGTTCCTCGTCAGTCGTCCTATCCGCTCCAGGGAAATTGTCCTGCAGGTAGTAAACATTCAGGCGGGCTCCATCCTCCAACCGCTCTTTGACTGGATGATCCAGCTTTCTCGCGAAGGCCTTCAGCATGTCCACGTCCGTGCTGCCTTCGACATAGAGGACATGCCCAGTTTCCCTCGCTCTCACATAGTGATCTGCGCCGAAATGCTTTAGTGCGTCCTTGATCTCCGTCTTATTGGCAAGGTCGTCTGTCCTGCCGTCGAGAATCAGCGTCAGGTTGGTGTCCAAGGCCTCGCCCAAGACCACCTCGGAGTGGGTGACCAGGATCACCTGGCATTGATTTCGATTCGCAATGTCCCTCAGCAGGGAGAACACCTGGCGCTGTCTCAGGATCTCCAGATGGGCGTCCGGCTCATCGATCAAAAGCACGCTTCTCTTGTGCAGATACAAATGGGCGAAAATCAGCAGCATCTGTTGGAAGCCCCGACCGGAAAGGCCCAAGTCCATCTCTCCTGAGGTCCCTGCCTGCGTATAGGCAAGGTCAACCCCGCCCTTCTCGTTGGCATGGGGGGGAGCGAGTCGCACATGGAAAAGCCGCTCCATCAAGTTTGAGATCTCGTTCCAATCCTGTGCGTTGGTTTCGAGAACCTGAAGGCAGATGTTTCGCAAGACTTCCGCCGTGCTGCCGCGTCCCATGAGGAATTCGATCCGTTTCGGCAGGATCACCGCCTCGTCCGCTGAAATGCCGGACATCGGGTAAAGCAGCGACACATCAAGTGCTGACGCTGTTTCAAACGCAGCTTGATTGGCCAAGGTTTCTGGAGCGGGTTTGCAGTAAACCAGTTCGTCGCTGGAGTGATGCGTGAAAACCATCGTCACCGGCTCGGGCATGCCTTTCACATCCACTCCCAGCGTGATTCGAACATCCCTGTTTCCGGTTTTCAGGTTGTTCCAGAAGTGTCGCGTCTTTGGTACCGGAACTGCCAGGATGCTCAGCCGGTTCAGTGCCTTACCAGGCCGTTTCTCTGCCTTGGAGTCCTCAGATTCCATCCGCCATGTGCGAAGTCCAATCGACCAGAGGGCGATTGCCTGCAGCGCACTGGTCTTTCCGCAGTTGTTCGGGCCGATGAGCACGGAAGGGTGATCGAGTTCAATCCGCTGGGTTTCTCCGTAGCGCTTGAAATTCTCGATCTCGACGTAGTGCAGCAACTTCATGAATAAATCGAAACCTAGCGGAGCGGCTCAATCAAGGACGAGCGAATTCGGACGGCAAACCTTGTGCTTGCAGATGGATTTGATGGCCTGACTTCTGTTCTTGGAGAAGAGGGCGAAGCTCCCTGTGGATGGGTTTCAGGAGCCCGCCGCCAGCGCCTCCAGCTCCTCCCAGCGGGCGAAAAGGGTGTGGACGTGGGCTTTGGCGGCTTCGAGCTTGGCGACGATTTCCGGAACCTCGGAGAAGCGGTTGAGCTGGAAATCGGGATCGTTGAGGAGGGCCTCGATTTCGGCGGCTTTCGCTTCGGCGGCGTGGATGACGTCCTCGATTCCTTCGAGTTCCTTGCGCTCGGCGAGGGTGAGCTTGCGCGGCTTTGCAGGTGCGTTGGCGGCTTTCTGGCGGGCGTTGGCTTCCTTGGCGGCGGCTGCGGCGTAGAGCTTGTCGCGCTGCTCGCGGGCCTGGCGCTTTTCGAGGTAGTAGGAGTAATTTCCCGGCTGGACGATGACCCCGCCGTCCTCGAAGGCGACGATCTGATCGCAGATGCGGTCGAGGAAGTAGCGATCGTGCGAGACGACGAGCACGCTGCCATCGAAGGCGGCGAGGGCTTCCTCCAACATGCGCAGCGAGGGCAGGTCGAGGTCGTTGGTGGGCTCATCGAGGACCAGCAGGTTGCCGCCGGTTTTGAGGACTTTCGCGAGCATGAGACGCGCACGTTCGCCACCGGAGAGGAGATCGACGCGTTCGTTGATGCGCTTGTCGTCGAAGAGGAAACGCCGCAGGTAATTCCGCGCCCCGAGCGACTGATTGCCGAACATCAGCTTCTCGTTGCCATCGGAAATTTCGTCGAGCAGCGAACCCGTGCCATCGAGCACCATCCGCGTTTGGTCGATGTAGTTCACCTTCACGCGCTTGCCGGTCACGGCGCTGCCTTCGGTCGGCTCGATCTGGCCGAGACAGAGCTTGAGCAGCGTCGTTTTCCCCACGCCGTTTCGCCCGACGATGCCTGTGCATTGGCCGGGGCGCAGGCTCAGAGTGAGATGGCGGAACAGCCAACGCGGCGATTTCTCTGAACCCACATTCACTCCTGCGCCTTCTAACTCGACGACGATGTTTCCCAGATCCGGCGCAGGCGGGATGAGCAAATCCATCTCGCGTTCCTCGGGAGGTGCTTCCATGCCCTCGATCTCATAAAACTTGTCCAAGCGCGTCCGCTGTTTCGTCCCCCGCGCCTTCACGCCGGAGCGCACCCATTCCAATTCCTCGCGCAAAAACCGCTGCCGCCGCCGCTCCGTCTGGCTCGCGATCTGTTGGCGGATCGCCTTGGATTCGAGAAACGCGGTGTAATT
>JANOKL010000109.1:0-8825 GCA_031419215.1 Luteolibacter sp.
CCTATGCGCACGAGTTCGAGGATGACCAAAACCGCCGCACCGTCTCCTTCGGCGGCGTGCCCTTCAGCGTTGTCGGAGCCGATCAAAGCTCCGCCGTCCTGATCACGGCGGGCACCGGCATCGGCCTCACCGACTCCCTCACGCTGGATATCGGCTATCGCGGGGAAATCGCCATCGACGACGGCCTCACCAGCCACGGTGGATCGATTGGACTGAACTACTCGTTCTGATCCCGGCTTGAACTCCAGCCACTGATCCCAGCCGCCGTCCTCCCCAGGGCGGCGGCTTTTTTCGTCAGACGCCAGGGCCAGTTTCTACTCTTCGTCCCAGCGGGACCAAGGAGATTAGCCGGGGCGCGTCAGCCCCCGGATTGGATCAGTCGATCAATTGAGCCCCGGCAGAGGCGGGTCGATTGGGAGAAAGAATCCAACCAACCAATAATCGCCCCGCCCCTGCCAGGGCTCACCTCTACTTTCCAGAAATCCGGGGGCTCACGCGCCCCGGCTAATCTCCTCCTGCCCCTGCCAGGGCAACCGACATTCCTCGGAATCTGCCTGATCGCCGCCTCTTCGCCCCCCCTTCAAACCGATCCACCCCGCCGCGTCGGCCTGGGCAGTTTCAGCGTGACAGCGGACGCCACCTTCCCTAGCTCTGAACCATGCTACCAAGACCATCCGTCTTGAACCCTCTAGCTTGAAGGATGCCTTTTCTCATTTCCGGGCAGCACACTTCGCGACGGCTGAAAGCCACGCCCAACCCCTCATTTTCCGCAGATTTGGGCGCTTTGAGGGTAGTAGAGTGCTACGGCAACCAGCGGGCCGTTGCATAGAGGTGGAGGATTTTCCGCTTACGACTGATTCGGAGAGCCTGAATACTTTTGCCCTGCCTCACTTCAAGGGAAGCTCACACAATTCGCCCGCGAAATTAGACCTCTGCTTAACGCCGCACCATTTATGCCCCTTTTCACTGACCCAAATCACTTTTTTCGGGGAATAGGTCTAAGATTTTGGGTGTATTACCCTTCGAAATTATTACCCTGCCGTCAACAATACGAAAATGCTTGGTGATTGATATTTTTGTCCCGTTTCCATCATCAATAAAATACACGCAAGCCAAAAAGCGATCGCCAACAGGCTTAATACCCAACAATTCTTGCTTTGTAATTCTATCGAACTCAGAGTTATATACAGACTCCCATGTTTGAGATTGATGGAGAGTAATTTTTCGCTCGATAATAATTTTCTTGGTTGGATCTTCAATCATTACGTAAATAGTCACCGCAGATTGAGGATCGCTTGTGTCGGGCTCTCGCTTGTCTTGTTTTTTCAACGGGGAATTCGGTTTATCATCCGCGGCAATTCCCCCAAGCGGAAGCAGAGAAAGAATCAATAAAAGAACTATTTTGGTAATCAAAATGTGTGAAGGCTTCATGGATTTTGATCGAATGAAAGGGGTCGGTGAATCAGGCCGCACATCGTAAAATTTTGTCTGATCTGTTAGTCCAGACACAAGAGGAATCGCGGTAGCCGTAGTTGTTTGCTACATCCAAAACACCGGATTCTGCGGAAAATGAGTGGTTTGGCGTGGCCTTCAGCCGTCGCGAGGTGGCTCGCCCGGGAATGAGCGAGCGCCTGTATCCGGGATTGGATTTCAGCTTGGTGGACGGGATTCGCACGGTGCGGCGTTAAGCGAACGGGGGCTCCCTGTCACGCTGAAATCCATCAGCCGCGAGGGTGTTCCGGCTCGTCACCGACAGTCGGCATGGATGCGGCAGAGGCGTTCGTTGCTGACATGGGTGTAGATGGCGGTGGTATCAAGCCGGGAGTGGCCCAGGGCCTTTCAGAGTCTCCATCGCCCCAGCGGGGCATCGGACATTAGCCGGTGTGCGTGAGCCACTGGTTTCCGTTGCAAAAGAATTTCCGCCCCGGCAGGGGCGGCGGATCGGCGCTTACCAGACGAATCGCTCATCGTAGTTCACGCCGCATTTCTTCAAGAGCTCCAGATATTCCTCCTGAAAGGTCCGCCTCTGATGATGAGCCTCCTGTCCGGCGATGTAGGCCCTGAACACATCCAATTGCGAGGCACTCACCGTGAAACCACCGTAACCTTCCTGCCAGGAAAAGCCACGATCTCCGACCTCGTCATGCACCCAGCGGGAAGACACCGCCTTCAAATCGCGAACCACGTCGGAAAGCCGGGCCGTGGCACGAAGCCCGATCAGCAGATGCACGTGGTCTGCCACACCACCGATTGCTTCCGGAACACCCTCCACATTCCTGATCACGCCTCCCATGCAGGCATGCAGCCGATCCCGCCACTCCGGCGCGATGATCGGAGCGCGATCCTTCGTGCTGAAAATGATGTGGTAGTGGAGGGAAAGGTGCGTTGAGGCCATGGCAGCGGAGATCCAGCGCCCCAGCCGGGGCGCACATCCGCTCTAACCGATTCCGGTGGCTCACGCCACCGGCTAATTTCCTCCTGCCCCTACCAGGGCAACCGAGATTCCTCGGAATCGGCCTGAACGCCGCGCCACTCGTCCCCCCCTCACACCCCCGCCCCACGCCGCGCGGCGATCTCGTGAGCGGCCTCGGGGACAAACTCCCGCCACTTCGGGTCTCCCTCGCTGATGAGCTGCTGCACATCCCGGCTGGTGTAGGCAAGAAGCTCCGGATGCGGACAGGGCACGCTGCGGATCATGCCGTTTTCCAGGAAATAGCGGTAGAGATGGCGCTGCTCGGCGGGCGCGATGAAGGTCTCCGCCGTGACGATTTCCCCATTGCGACGATTCGCCCAGGGGAAGACGTAGAGCGAAAGACTGCTTTTGAAAAGCCGGCCGAAGGATTCCAGCAGACCCCCGGCGAGGTTCTCGGACCATTTGGCTTTGAAGAGCTCATTGAGCAGGCCGATGCTGAGCACGATGCCGACGGGCTTGCTGGTGCAGCGGTTGAGAAAGGCAGCCAGGCGGTGGAACTCTGCGAAGCGTGAGACGAGCACGGTTTTCCCAAGCGACTGAAGGGCATCCGCACGGTCGAGGAAGTCCACCGGATCGAGCTCGGTGCCGCGCAGGAGGTTCTGCATGGTGATCTCACACAGCTCCAGCTCGTGGCCCTGATCCTCCGGAGTAAGGGCGGACTGGAAGACGTCTGAGGCCTGATCGAGCATTTCAAGATGCAGCCGGGTGACGGGATCGAAGCTGCCGCGCAGCAGCAGGACGGGGCGCTTGTAGAGGGTCTCCGCCGGCTGGACGACCTGGCCGTCCGGCAGGAAAAGCGTGGCATCGGTGAGGCCGCTTTCGACGAGCTGAAGGGCGCAGAGGCGGTTGTCGAAATAATCGTATCCATGCCCGCCGAAGCGGAGGAGATCCACTTCCACCCGGCCCGGCCCGATGTTGTCGGTCAGGGCCTCGACGAAGTGCCGCAGGTGTCCGCGCGAATGGAAGGTGGCGTGGATGAGATTCACCCCGATGACGCCGAGCGCCTTCATCTGGTCGACATTCCGCGTGTCGAGCAAGCGCACATGCAGGATGATGTCGGAGGGGGGATCGCCGGGCTTTCGCTGGAAACGGATGCCGAGCCAGCCGTGGCACTCCGCCGTGTCCTTCCAGCCACGGGCGCGGACGGTGTTGCAGAACGAGAAGAAGGTGGTGTCCGTGCCGCGCTTCGGGCCCAGGCGCTCGACTAGAATCTCGAACTCATGATCGAGCATGGCGGTGAGCCGCTGGCTGGAGACGTAGCGATCGGTGTGGCCGTAGATCGCATCGCTCATCGTCATGTCGTAGGCGGAGATCGACTTCGCCACCATGCCGGCGGAGCCCGAGGCACGGAAAAACCAGTTGGCGGTTTCCTGGCCGGCGCCGATTTCCGCGAAGGTGCCGTAGACGGCGGGGTCGAGATTGAGTTCCTGGACCTTGTCGATGGTGCCGGCGGGCGGGGCGGGTTTCATGGGGAATCCGTGCGTTCCGGCTCCACCCATCCCTCGGCGATCCGGTCCTCGATCAGGACCTGGTTGCTGCCGGGATTCTCGGCGGGGAAACGCAGATCGAGCACGTAGTCGCCTCCGTTGGGGTTGTCGGCGAAGTTGATCAGGTTGTCGACGCGGGAGCCGCGCTCGACGTAGGCGAAGAGCCGGTGATTTCCATCTTGCGACTCGGCGAGGTAGGAGCGCCATTTCAGGTCATCGGAAAAAACAAAGTTGTAGTAGATGATCGGCTTCAGGCGGAGACGAAAGCGGATGGGCGTCTTCGGCTGCTTTTGCATGAACTCGTCCCACGGCATGTCCGACCAGCCGACCCAGCTTTCCCAATCGACCTTCCAGCCCTCGGCGGATTTAAAGAAGGAAACCTCACGCTCCTCGAAGGTCGCGGTGCGGACCTTCACCACGGCGGTGGATTTCTCCAGAATGACTGATCCGCCCTCGGCGAAGGATTCCATGCCGGGCGGCTTGAGCATGCCATCGGGATGGCGCTCCTGTAGGCGCGGGCCGGTGATCTTCGGGTGGCGCACCACAGGGAGAAGCTCGGCCACGGTCTTCGCATGCAGGAATATCATCGCGAGCGGCTCAGCCTCACGGAGGAATGTCCCCACATCCGGTGTCTCATCCAGCGGTGATGGAGCGATGGGAGGCAGGCTGATCGGAGTCTTCGGCAAGTTGGCAGCAGGCGTGGGATCGTCAGACTTCGGCTTCAGGAACACGACGAGAGCCACCACCACGAGAAGCACCGCTCCGCCGATCATGGAGCCCATTAGGACTTTCTCGGAGCGCTGTGAGCGCCTGACTTGTTGTTTCTCCCAGTCCGGTGTGCCGGAGTCCTTGTCTTTTAAAAGTCGGCGACGGCGCTTTCGCAGTTGTCCCTCAGGTGCCGCAGGCTCCTCCCGTTCGGCCACGATCACCGGCTCGGAAAGTCCCGGCGGTGGAATGACGAGCGGCGGCACATCATCGCCGGGAGTCGGCAGTTTCAACATACGACGGCATGACGGGCACACCAGTCCCATGCCATCGTGATCCCTCGGCACGCGAAAAACGAAACGGCAGTCCGGACAAATATATCCGCTCCAACGCCTAGTGATTTCCGTCGTTCCGGGCACGCGCGAACGATGCCGGGACGAATCCAAAGGTGCAAGCACGCCGCTGCTCAATCGTCCCCGATCTTCAGGCGCTGCGGCGCGGGCAGTCGGAGCTGCTCCTCACTGTCGCCGAGATCGAGGCTGTCGAGGACATTGGTCCGCCTGCGGAAAAATCCGCCATCGCCGGAGACCTGGATCATTTCCGGCTGCTCGGAGTGGTAGGGATCATCGCCGAGAAGCACCGGGGCTTTCGGTCTCACTGGAATGGCATCCATCGTCGGCACGTTCGCCAGGCTGGAGCCACCTCCCCCGTCCGCACCGGAATGCAGTGGGCAGAATGGCAGGCTCTCGGTGCCCTTGCGGAAATATTCCTGGATCGCCGCCGAGCGGGAGCGCATCTGGCCAGTGGCCGGATCTTCGACGACCTCGTAGCAGAATTGCGTGGCCCGCTGGCCGGAGACGCGGCACACCGGCACGTCGATGATTTCCGAAGGTGGCTTGATTTCCTCACCTCCGAACGAGGGCGCGGCGGCGTTCATCACCGCCTGCCAGACCGGCATCGAGATCTCACGGCTAAAGGCTCCGGGGTAGATCGGCCGACCGCTGCTCTGGAGAAAACCCGTCCACACCCCGCAGGTGATGCGGGTGTTGTAGCCGAGGAACCAGGTATCGGCGAAGTCCGAGCTGGTGCCGCCTTTCCCACCCCCGAGAAACGGCTTCTCGACCAGCCCCTCGAGCGCGCCCTTCGAACTCCCACGCGCTAGAGAACCCGCGAGCATGGAATGGATTTGAAATGCCGTCGCAGGATCAATCGCTGGGGCGTACGCACGTTCCGTCTTGAGCCGGCTCCAGACTGGCGAGCCGTTGGAGTTTTCGATCCAGTCGATGTAATGGAACTCGCCCGGAGCCGGACCAGGATCGCCATTGCGCCCGAAGGTGGAAATCGCCCGCACCGCCTCCTTCATCGAAACGCTTTCCCATCCCAGGCACATCCGTGGAAGCAGCTCGGCATTCTTCATCGGCAGTCCCATCGCCCCCGCCGTTTCAGCAACACGGGCGAGTCCGGCCTGCTGGCCGAAACGGACCGAGGCGGCGATTTTTGAGGTTTCCAAGGCGCGCCTGACAGGAATCTGCTTCTCGTATTTCGGGGAAGCGACCTCCATGCCCCATTCGCCGAGAACGCCTTCACGACCACCGATCATCACGGCGCGGTTGTCCATCTGCTCATCGGTCACCAACGTGGCCGGAGTCATGCCACCCGACAGTCCGGCGGCGCAGAGGAAGGGGAAAAACGCAGTTCCGAGCGGACGGCGGCCCATTTCAATGAAATCGAACGGCACCTGCGCGTAATCACGCCCGCCGACATGGGCCAGCACCTCCCCGTTCTGGTGGTCGATGAGCAGCACCGCACCTTGGAGATACTCGGCAGGCTTTCCCGACGATTTACGGTAATCGGCATACTTCGGATTGGCGTAATCGGGGCGGGACTCAGCGGCGGCGAGGGATTTCTGCAGCGCATCCTGCGCGGCTGTCTGGGCCTCGGCGAGGATGGTGGTGTGGATCCGGTAGCCCCCGGCTGCTAGAGCCTCATCGCCCAGCATCGTCCGGATCTCATCGGCCACGCGTTCGTAAAGATGCGAGGTGCCGCGTTGCAACGGCTTTGGATCGAGCTTCACCGGCATCGACTTGGCGGAAACCAGCTCATCGACGGTGATCGAGCCCTCCTCCTGCATGCGGTCGAGGACGTGGTCGCGCGACTTCTTGTTGCCATCGAGGTTGTTGAGCGGCGAGAGCCCGGTGGGGTTCTTGATCAGGCCGACGAGTGAGGCGCACTCCTCAATGCTCAGCTCCTGTGGCTCTTTTCCAAAGTATCCGAGCGAGGCCGAGCGGATGCCGTGGAAGCCGCTGCCGAAGTAGATGCGGTTGAGATAAAACTCCAGGATCTGAGGCTTGGAATACCGGTCCTCAATGCGGCGGGCGAGGAAGGCCTCGGTGATCTTGCGCTGGTACTCGCTTTCCCCGAGCCGCTTCGACTCCTCCTTGAGCGGGTAGGCATTGCGCGCGAGCTGCTGGGTGACCGTGCTGGCACCTTGGTTCACCCCGCCGGCCGTGATGTTCGATTTCACTGCCCGCGCCACGCCGATGTAATCGACGCCGTGATGGCTCCAGAATCGCGAGTCCTCGCCTGCTTCCAGCGCCTTGATCAACCGCTGCGGAATCTTTTCGTATTGGATGATGCTGCGGTTCTGCACGAACACGCGGGCGATTTCCTTGTTGTTGCGGTCGACGATCACGCTCGGCACTTCGAGGTCGTTGATCCGCTCCAGATCATAGGCCTCGGCTCGTGCGCGGTAGGGCTTGCAGTATTCGAGAAAGCCCAACCAACCGACCGTCGCCACGATTGCTCCGAAGATGAGCGATCCGAGCCAGAATCCCTTGCGCCGATAGAAGCGGCGCTTCCGGCTCTTGTTGCGGGAGATTCGGTCTCGTGTTGCCATGCAGGTGTAGGAATAAGAAAGTCTCTCTGTCAGGTGACAGTCCCCCACTCATACCCATCCGAATCCGACTCGGCAACTCCCACGTTGACCGCCTCCCTGGCGGCACGGATCGCCGCCAGCGGGCCGATTCCGTTTCCGGACTTCATGGCCGCCGCGCTTTATGATCCCACGCAAGGCTACTACGCCCGGGAAACCCGCCAGGTCGGGCGGGCGGGAGATTTTTTCACCAGTGTCAGCGTCGGCCCGGTCTTCGGGGCCCTGCTCGCCCGACGCTTCCTGCAATGGTGGGCCGCTGCCGGAAAGCCCGCCGAATGGCGGATCCTCGAGCTGGGAGCACACGACGGCACGCTGGCGGAAGATGTCCTCACGGCGCTGCGGATGATCGACGACGAGGCGTTTCAAAGTCTGGAATATGCCATCGCCGAACCGCTGCCGAAGCTGGCCGCCGCCCAGCGGGAGCGACTTTCCAGATTCGGGAAAACGATGACCTTCGCGGGAAGCCTGGACGAATTGGAGGTCCGACCCGGAATCGCTTTCGGAAACGAGCTGCTCGATGCCCTGCCCTTCCACGTCATCGAGTGGCGGGGCGGCACCTGGTGCGAGTGCCATGTCGACTGGACGGATGAAGGTTTCCACTGGGTGCCGGACCTGCCGCTTTCTCAAGAAGTCACAGAGGCCACAAAGCTTCTAACCGGCCCCTACCCAGAAGGCTACCGCACGGAAGTCCGCACAGGCTTTTCCGAACTACTCTCCTCCCTGGCAGCCGTCCTCGGAAATGGCCTGCTGCTCTGGCCCGACTATGGATTCGCGCGGCCTGACTACTACTCGCCGTCCCGCACCACCGGCACCCTGCGGACCTTTTCCAAGCACCAGGCTGGAGAAGACCCGCTGGCCGATCCCGGTGAACGAGACATCACCGCGCATGTCGATTTCACCCACGTCGCGGAGGAAGCGCTGGCCCTCGGCATGGTGCCCGCCTGCTTCAGCGACCAAGGCTCTTGGCTCACCCGTCTCGCCGCGCCGTGGTTGCAGGCCATGGAAAACCGTCCGGATCCCTCGGCGATCCGGCAGTTTCAAACCCTGATCCACCCTTCCCACCTCGGAGCGCGCTTTCAGGTGCTCGAGTTGGCCTTGAACGAGCCCGTCGATCCTGCTGCCGCCGCGCGGACACTTCAGCGACTCGATCTGAACATCCGGCCTTGATCCGGGGCGGAGGGTCGCTAGCGTCCACCACGAAAGCCGGAGTGGCGAAATTGGTAGACGC
>JANOKL010000110.1:0-4853 GCA_031419215.1 Luteolibacter sp.
GGGGCGCTGAGCTCGGCTTTCTCCACGCTTGGCCGAGCTGGGTCGCTGCGCGCTACGTCGGTGGCGCGCTGGGACTCGCTGCCGGATACGCTTTGAAATATCACCTCGATCGACGCTTCGCCTTCGCATGAGCACGCCCCACTTCCACGCCATCATCTTCGGAGCCACGTCCGCCATCGCCACCGAGACGGCGCGGGCGATGGTCGCGGAAAACTCCTGCCGACTCCTGCTGGTCGGGCGCGATTCCTTGAAGCTCGAAGCCGTCGCAACTGATCTCCGGACTCGCGGCGCACAGGTGGAAATTCGGACCGCTGATTTTCTCGATACCTCCACCGACTGGTCCAGCCTCATCCGCAGCTTTGCGGGGAATGTCGTGCTCGACTGTATCCTCATCGCCCATGGCGAACTGACCGATCAGACGCGATGCCTGAACGACGGCGAAGCCTTCGCGCGCACCGTCTCGGTGAACTTCACCAGCTCCGCGATTATCGCCGCCAGCTCGGCCGAATTTCTCTCCGGACAAGTGCGTGGCACGCTCGCCGTCATCGCGTCAGTCGCAGGCGATCGCGGCCGTCAATCGAACTTTGTCTATGGCTCCACCAAGGCCGCTCTCGATACGTTTCTCGAAGGCCTGCGCCACCGCCACGCCGGTCACGGGCAGTTGAAAATCATCACGATCAAGCCCGGCCTCGTCGACACTCCGATGACGGCGGGCATGCCGAAAGGCCCCCTTTTCACCTCGGCGGAAAAGGCGGGGAGCCTGATCTGGAGTGCGATCAAATCCGGAAAAGCAGTGGCCTACATTCCTGGATTCTGGCGCTACATCCTCCTGATCATTCGCCTGCTGCCGAACTTCGTGTTTTATCGCACGAAGCTCTGACTTCCGTTTGCGTTGCGCACGATGTGAGCTGGCAGGGCGTGCAAGGTGCATGACGGCGTAAGGATTCCGCGCAAGCTGCCGGATCCTCGGATGCGTTCACTTTGAACAGGTTGGATGTTTCAGGAATGGATGGTCCCAAGTGTGCAAATGTGTTAGGGAACGACCATCGCGTTAGACGACGGTCGAACCCACAAGATCCATGAAAACACGATTCCTGATCCCCATGTTGCTCCTGCCAACCGTCGCCCTCCTTGCCTCTTGCAGGGAAAAGGGACCGGCTGAAAAAGTCGGTGAGCAGATCGACAAGTCCGCCGAGAAGGTCAAGGACGCAGTCGATCCGAAAGGCCCTGTCGAAAAGGCAGGCGAGAAGGTCGATAAGGCACTCGGCAAGTGATCCGACCCTCCTGAATCCATAAAACGATTTGATGTGTGGGGAGAAACAGCGTTCTTTAGGAGACGCACGTTTTTCCCCGCGCATCTGTTTGTTAGAACCCCACATCATCATGAAATTTCCAATCAACCGCCGCACCGGTTCCCTTGCCCTCAGGGTCAGGGAGGACCTCCGCCTTCTCCGCTCCGATACAAAGACCCTGCTCCGTCAAGCGCTCTCGGATGAGCTTCCCGCCGCAGGGCAGCAGATCCTTCATGCCGCCACCGATGGTCTGGATCGTGGCCGGGCGTGGGTGGTTACCAGTTCGCGCTCGATCCGTCGCGATGAACGCACGCCCTACGTGGTGGGCGCGTTGGGAATCGCCGTGCTGGCAGGTGCCGCCTGGTGCCTCTGGTCGAGGTTCGGCTGCTGCTCCAGCAACGAGTCGATCATTGGAGAGGAACCGCTGCCGGACTTCGGAGAATAAGCCTCAGGGAGGCGGCAGCTTCTTGTGCGATCCGTCGCACAGGGGCGCATTTTTGGTGTGCTTGCACTGGCACCACCAAACGGTGGTTTTCTCCGCCAGTTCGAATTTGACCGGCTGTAAACCGGTTCCCTTGTGGGAGCCGTCGCAGAACGGCTGATGGGCTGAGCGACCGCAGGAACACCACCAGTGAACCCCCGCTTCGACTTCGAGTCCGAGGGGCTTTCTATCGCAAACTACAGGTTCTTCCGCCATTGCGTCACCCTGACAGGCGTGCCGTCGGCGGGCAATGATGGAATGGCGCGGCGACCTTATTTGGCGGTCGCCACATCCTGAGTCTTGTCGCTTTCCAGCGAAATCAAGGGCTCCTTCGAAGGCGGTGTTTCCTTCTTCGCGGAAAGCGGTACCGACCCGCGGCCAAGGCTTGGATAGTCCTTTGGCGGAACCTCGCGGAGATAAGTGACGGTTAACCAGCTCGCGAAAAGGAGAGCCGACGCACAGACAAAGACGGACGCTTTCATCAGGAAGATAAGGGAGCGGCGGAAACCGCTGGAAGCGCGCGTGTTATAGAGGGCCTAACCGGATTTGCAAAGCAATTTCAGGGTCGATTCACTGCCGGCCCAGGACCTTCGGGGCGCTCACCGAACCAAAGCGGTCGATCGTGCTCACCGCCACCGCTTCGGCGGCGGGAATGGTGAGGCCGTTGCCGGAAGCCGGACAAATTTTCACCGTCCGCCAAGAGCCGCTGTATCGGGCCTGGATCGCGACTTTCGTGGCATTGGAGTCCGCCAGCACCCAGCGGACGAAGGTGCCGTTGCCAGTCGTCTGGGCACTCACGCCGGGAACCGCCGGAGCCCGGCTGCTGAGCCACGGCATGGGCGGCACGGCGGCGGGTTGCGAGTAGGTCTTCGCGAGCTGGGTCGCGATGCCGCCTCGATTCGTGACCACGCTCTTAGCGCTCCACTGGATGTTTCCGACCCAGTTTTTCCCAATGGTCCGGCTGAGATTGATCTGATTGATGATCTCCGAAGCGGGTCGGCCCGGGTCTTCCGAGCTGCTGATGCGGGCAGTCGCGATGCCCGGCCAGACCGGTCGGCTGCCTTGCTGACGCCACCAGGTCAGAAGAGTGGAAAAGCTCTGCTTCTTCGGCGAGTCCCGCCAGTAGAGCTGCGGGGCGAGGTAGTCCACCCAGCCCTTGCTCAACCATTTCCGGGAATCACCAGCGAGCTGCTCGTAACTGTCGAGCCCGGCCTCGATGCCTTCCGGAACGCCGGGTCGCCAGATGCCGAAGGGGCTGATGCCGACCCGCACCCAGGGCTTCGCCGCCTTCACCGAGGAGTAGAGATTGCTCACGAAACCATCGACGTAGGCGCGACGCTCCGATGGCGATTTGCCGTCGCGAAAGACACTGCCCGCGGTGGGATAGGGATAGAAATAGTCGTCAAGATGCACGCCATCGACATCGTAGCGGCGCACCACATCGAGGATCACATTGGTCGCCCGGCTGCGGGTTTCCTGAAAGGAGGGATCGCACCAGGTCATCGCGCCGAAGGTCTTGGTGATGGATGGTTGGGACTTGGTGACGTGGCTGCTGGAGCAACTGACAGTGTTGCTGGAAAGCGCGCGGAAGGGATTGAACCACGCATGCACTTCGATCCCGCGTGCATGGGCCTCGCGGATGCAGAAGGACAGCGGATCGTAGCCCGGCGACTTGCCCATGCTGCCGCTCAGCCACGGGCTCCAAGGCTCCATTGACGATTGATACACCGCATCGCAATGCGGTCGGACCTGGAAGATCACCGCGTTCATGTTCAGCGACGCCATCTTGTCGAGCATCGCCCGCAGCTCCGACTGCTGCTGCTCCGCGCCGAGGCCTTTCGAACTCGGCCAGTCGAGATTGTAAATACACGCGATCCAGGCCCCACGAAATTCCCGAGTCACCCCCGGCGGCCGATCCGCGATCGGCGCGAAGGCTTGGGAAAAGGCCGGGATCGTGGCCAGCAGCGATAGAGCCGGAAGCAGCAGACGGCGGAACATGGCAGGGATGATGCCGCAGAATCGTCCAAGGAGCAAGTCACGGAGTCTAACAATCAATTAGTCCGAAGCATTGAGGCTTGGGCGGCACTGTCAATACAGGGCCAAGCCAGAATGGAACCAAATTTCCCCCTTGCTAAAGCCGCGAAAATTCCCCTAATGTCCAAAGTCATTCGTAATGACTTTCATGCTGATCTAAAGAAATCACACACAACTGCTTTTGCGACCAACAAAAGCTACTGGGCCGTCCACAAAACCAGCAAGTTTCTTAGGGCCCTCGAAAAAACAGAGCTGTCGCGCCAATCGGCGCGGCTTGGCGTGTCTTTTCGGGAGGCGCTTGCTGGTGCCTGTGGGCGGGGCGCGATCAAGTCCGCGCCCTTTGTTTTTCCGGCACTACCAGTGGCAAAAAATCTGCCAATTCCACCGATGAAACAAATCCCGTTTCTATTGCTCGCAGTGATGTCTGCTGGCCTCCTCCACTCACAAGAGGTCAACACATCTGCGGCCAGCGCCCGCCTTCTTGGAAAACTCCCCGATGGCACCCCACCGCCGCCTCAGCCACCGAAACCCGGCTTCGTTGCACCTGCCGAGAAAATCCTCAGCACCGACACTTTCCAGGAAGGCGGACGCACCATCACTGTCCACGAAATCGACCCCATCACGCTCCCTCCTCCGCCCGAGGTCATCGTTCCCGCCGAACCTAGCCCTGAATTTCGCCAGCGACTCGCCGAACTCCGCGCCAGCCGGCCCAAGGTCCACCACCTCTCCATCGGTGCCACCGTCTATCGCGAAAAGGACAAACCCACCCGCACCCTCGTCCGCTACTGGTCCTTCGAGCAAAACCAGCTCCACAACACCGTCGTCTTCTGGTCCTCCGCCGACTTCTCTCTCCTCTCTGGCCTTCCCGGATTCGTCACCTCGGACGGTCGGAAATGCAGCCTCATGATGGCCTGGGGTGTCCGCGACGGCCAGCATAATGCCGCCCTTCTTGCCAAGCACGGACGCAACTACAGCCCTCCTGTCATCCCTGAACTCCCCGCCGGAAGAGCCACCTTCACCATCACCTCCGGCACCCCCAGCGCAAA
>JANOKL010000111.1:0-9679 GCA_031419215.1 Luteolibacter sp.
ACTGGATGGCTGCGCGCGCCGATCTTCAACGGCAAGTCCGACAATGTCTTCCTCAACCGCCGCGACCTCATCGCCTATCAGAAAAAGAATCCGACCGTGCTGAGCGAGACGCTGCTTCCTTACCTCTCCACGGATCCGCGAGAACTGAGCCAGCCTTCCTGGGCTCCAACCTTCGATGCCGGGGGTGCCTTCGATTACAAGGCGAAGAAGGACGACACCAGTTCGGTCAACCGCCGCTTCGCCAGTGTGCGTGTGCTTTCCTCCTTCACCAGACGCGATGGCAGCAAGGCGGTCATCGGCGAACCGCTGATCCACAACCGATTTCCGCTTTCCAAGCTCAAGGCCTTCATCGATGGGAGCCGTACTGACATCCTGAATTACTTCGGACTCGTGCCTGCGATCGAGACCAGCGGAAGGGTGCTCGCCTGGAAGCACGCGAACGCGCTCGACGGTTCAGTCCGCAAGCTGCAGGAAGTCGCGACGGAGAACCGGGAGCCCGACTTTTTCGAAATGCTCAAGGCCGGGCTGCTGGAAGGATCGGTCGCGAACAGCATGGTGAACAATGGCTTTTTCCAGGACATCGGTCGGGACAACAAGGACAGCTATCAGATCTATCGGATCGGCGCTTCTGTGATTGATCAATGGGACACGGATGATGATCCCACCGTCATCCAGTATGGCCAGACCAACCCGCTGACCGGAGTCCGGGTGGACGATGCGATCGGCGTTGAGAACCTGCCCTATCTGCATTTCATCGGCGAGTCACGCTTCCGCCGCCGCGATCAGGCTGCTCCGCCGAACGACTCGATCGCCACCACCTTTCTCACGTTCCAACTCTGGAATCCGCACAAGAACGCGGCCCAGGGCAAGTTGGCGACGGGCAGCTACCGCCTCGCGTTCTCCGGGAAGAGCTTCATGGAGTGGAACACCAGCACGGCAGCGGGCTACAACGATCCTGGCTACACGCCCTACCGCCGCACCTCACCGGTGCGCACCTCGACTTTCGCGACCGATTACATTCAGTTCAACGTCGCCAGCGGTGCGAACAGTTTCGCCCAGCCGCTTTACCTGAAACCCGGAACCGCCGGTGCCACCTCATCGAAACCGAACGACACGATCAATGGCACAGCACCCGTCATCGGTTACAATGTGGGTGAGATCGACGCGCCCTACCCCAGCACCGCCACCCACGGACAGCGCTACAACACCAACGGAATTTTCTCGCGCTATGATCCCGCGTTGAACATCGCGCTTCAGAAGAACGTCAACGGCACCTGGGTCACTTATCAGCTCATCCCGGACTGGACGCTTACCCACGGGTTCGTCATCGGCTCGCTGGTCGACAACACCAACCGGCTCTTCGCCGCGAACGGCGACTACGTGAACCTGCATGCCATGCTGATCGATCCCCGCACCAGCCGCTATGGACTTTCGACGACTACCGGCGGCGATCAAGCGATCAACAAGACCACCGGCAACCGCACCTACGACAACAAGTTCTTCCCGCCTTCAAGCTGGACGAATCCGGGTGGACGTCGTCCGCAGGAATACCAGGCGAACGCCACCAGCGACAGCACCTCGCGCATCGTCCATCGCGACACCAGGCGCCGCCCTGCCGACGCGGGAACGCCCTTCACCGCGGATTCGAATCGGCCTGAAATCCTCAACCGACCCTTCCAGTCCGTGGCGGACATGGGGCTCGCGTTTCGTGACGAACCCTGGACGTCCCTCAATTTCTTCGGCGATCCGGATGATGCCACCACACCGGGTGATGGGGCGTTGCTGGACCTTTTCAGCATGACGGAGAGCCTGATCCGTGGCGGCGTGGTAAATCCCAACAGTGCTCCAGCCGCCGTGCTGGAAACCCTGCTCAGCAAGGCCGCGATCCGCGAAGGCGTCAGTCTAACAGCCGCTCAGGCGAAGACTTACGCGCAGGCCATGCGCACCGAGCTCACGGCCAACCCGCTGCTCAACCCCGCCGACATCGCGGCGCTCGCCGGGAAGATCACCCGCACGAATCCCATTACGAGTACGCTCAATCACAAGGACCGCCACTTCATCGCGCGGGCCTTGGCCGATGTTGCCAATGTGCGTACCTGGAACCTGCTCGTCGATGTCATCGCCCAGAGTGGGAAGCTGGCTCCTGCCGCCAGTGGATTGGAAAGCTTCGTGAGCCAGGGCGAGCGTCGCGTCTGGTATCATCTCGCCATCGACCGATTCACCGGCCAGGTGGTCGGTCTCCGCCGCGAAACCCTCTTCGAATAAGGTCATGCGCGTCCTCGCCACCATCGCCCTCGTCGCTGCCACCAGTGTTCTAACAGCCGTGTGCCAGACGCCTGCTGGTCCGCGCATCCAGCTCGCGCCACCGGCCGGGCAGGAACTCGCATGGACCGTGAACTACACCTACACCAAGAGCCGCGAGAGCCTGCTGGAAGACAAGAAGGAGGACCTCGCGAAAATGGCGCTGGATCCCGCCGACCTCGCACGGCCTGAGCAAATCCGCTATCTGATCAAGAATCCCGTGTCCTCCGCCATCGCGCGATTCGAAGGCGGCGTGAAGGAGGAGGGCTATTATTTTGGAAATCATGAGTTTCGTCTCACCCCGCGCTCGAAGGATGTGCTGGTCACCGACCTTGCCAGCTATCCGACGGTCGAGCAGCTCTTCCGCAATCGTTTTCCCGGCGTGCACTGGGTCACCCCGAAACTCTTCGTGAAGATCGAGGAGGCGTATGGCGAACCCTGCGCCTATTTCCGCGAGACCCCGGTCAAGACAACGCCCGATCCCGACAAGATCGACGACGTCATGGATGCCTCGAAGCTCCAGTTGCGCGAGGCGTGGTTCAGCGTCAAGACCGGCCTGCCGGTGGCCTGTAAGAGCGGTGAGAGCACGGCGCGCTTCGCCTTCGAGCCGGCCCAGTCGGATCCGGTGATTCCACCGGCCAATGTCCGCGAAAAGATCAGTGAGTTCGCCCGGTATGAGGCCTATCTGAAACAGCGGGCGGCACCGGAAGGTGCCAAAGGTGGAAAGTGAACCCGCGTTCTCCTGCACCTCCGCATTTCCCATTTGACTGATGATTCGATTTACCTTCCTGTTCTTCTCCCTAGTCTCGCTGCTGTTAGCGGCTGAGGTGCCTTTGCGCCTCGAACGAAACGACGGCCCCTCCCCCACCTTGATTCAGTCGCTTGCCGGCGTGACCGAGATCCACGGGCCGATGTCGGTCCGCGCCACGCCAGTTGCGGCAGTTCCTGCCGGAAATCTGGTACTAGAGATGGAGTATTTCTGCGCCGGAGGCATGAAGTCCTTCGCGGTGCTGCCGGGTCCGCCCTACGATTCGAAGACCGCCCGCTACCTGCCCGCACTCGGCAAGAGTGAAACGTGGAGCCCTTACACCGCTGCGCTTTGTCCCCCGGGAAAACCGCTGACCGCCGGATGGAAGGATCTGCGGCTCGATCTCCCGCTCCCGGCCGATGGCGTCCTTCAGATCCGCAATGTCCGCCTGCGCTCGGAGCGACCCGGTGAGTTTGAGGCAAAGACCGTCTCCAGTTCCGCCGTCGCGGATGCCGCGATGCTGGACGCGTATTTGAAACGATCCACTCCGAGCTCCATCGACCGAGTCGAGGTCGGCCTCAAAAGCATTCGGGTCACCGGAAAGGCCGTGGGCTTCACTGACAATCTCTTCCTGGGAGATGTGCCAATGGAATTCATCATCGGCAGCGGCAAGCGCTACGAATCCCTGATCCCCGTGACCCCGGGGGAAGATGGAAGTTTTTCGCTGGAGGTCCCGCGAGTCTGCAAGCGTGAGGGCCGCGACTACGACCGGCTAACGTCGCGCTGGCAATTGTTCCGGCGTGATGCCGACAGCTACGAAGCGCAGACGCATGGCCATTATGCCGACGCGGTCGCCAGCCGTTCACCGCAGCTCCCGCCTGCGAAACCGAAGACGAAAAAGGGCCTCGGCGGTTGGTCACCCGGCAGGCTTCCCGGTGAACTCGACGACCTCGGTATTTCCTCGGTCACGGTCAACATGATGATCCACTCGCTGGTCTCGCTCGACCCGGCACCCGGCCACACGCCTTTCCAATGGCAAGGCCGGACGTACTACGCCGATGAAAAGGCGCTCGCCGGATTCGACCACACCTTTCGCGAGGCAGAGAAACGCGGAGCCATGGTCTCGGTCATCCTGCTCGTCGCCAACCCGTCGCGCGGCGGCGACAAGCTGGTGCGTCTGTTAGGCCATCCTGGAGCTACCAAGGACGGCACCTTCGCAATGCCGAATGTGACCTCGCCCGATGGCCTCGCGCTCTACGGCGCGATCCTCAATCTCATCACCGAGCGCTGGTCGAAGAACGATGGCGTCCACGGTCGCGTCCACCACTGGATCATCCACAACGAGGTCGATGCCGGTTGGGTCTGGACGAACGCCGGTGAACTGCCGGACGTCGTTTACATGGACCTCTATCACCGCTCGATGCGGCTCGTGAGCCTGATCGCGCGGCAATACGATCCGAATTCCAGACCGTTCATCAGCCTGACCCACCATTGGGCGAACAAGGGCGAGGGCCGCTGGTATGGCTCGAAGCGCCTGCTCGAGCTCCTCATCGGATTCTGCCGAGCCGAAGGAGATTTCCCCTGGGCGCTGGCCTACCACCCGTATCCGCAAGGCCTCGGAAATCCACGCACCTGGGAAGACAAGCAGCCGTCCTTCGATTTCAACACCCCGAAGATCACGCCGAAGAACCTGGAGGTGCTGGATGCCTTCATGAAACTCCCAGCACTCCGCGATCATGGCAAGGTCCGGCCGGTGCATCTTTCTGAGAACGGTTTCAACTCGAAGGACTACTCGGAGAAGTCCCTGACCGACCAAGCTGCCGGCATGGCGCTCGCGTGGAAGAAGATCCAGTCGCTTTCCTCGATCGAAGCCTGGCAGTATCACAACTGGATCGACAACCGCCACGAAGGCGGCCTGCGCATCGGCCTGAGGAAGTTTCCGGACGAACCCGGCGATCCGCTCGGGAAGAAGCCGATCTGGTTCCTCTATCAGGCGCTCGGCACGCCGAAGGAGGACGAGGTCGCCGCACAGTATCTCCCTATCATCGGTGTGACCTCGTGGGACAAGGTGCTGCACAAGGAGCCTATCAGGTAGACTCTTGGGTTCACTCATCGCTGGATTTTGCGGGTTCTCCTCCGAGTTGCTGTCAGGCTCTCCCGTGAATTCGGTGGTCCCTGCCCTTGTTGGAAGACCGGAGGAGATCCACAATGACAATGAGTTTGTAGATCCATTACAGCTATCGTCAGCTCCATGTGACACGATGGGCCGAAACTTGAATCCGCAAAGACACTCGCCGCATGATCCGATTGCCACATATTCTCGCTCCAGTGCTGTTGGCACTGATGCCGGCCCATGCCCAGACCGCGCCGGTCAGCATCAGTTTCAACCTGCGCACTCCCACCTGGAACACCGGCTACAACGCGGACATCGTCATCACCAACAACGGCAGCACGATCCTCAACGGCTGGAACGTCGCCTTTGATCTTCCGGTTTCTGGGTTCTCGAATACCTGGAACGCCACCGAAGGAGCATCGACCGCCACGCGGAAAATCTTCAGCAACCTCACCACCAACGCGAAGATCAATCCGGGCTCATCGCGCTCGTTCGGATTCACGGCCATCGGGCCGTTCACCACGGGGGCCACGAACTTCACTTTCAATGGACTGACTCCAGTCGGAAACATTCCAACACTCAGCGTGAATGACAGCACGGCGAACGAGGGAAACGCCACCTCCAGCCGCAGTTTCACCGTCACGCTTTCCGCCGCCGCCACTTCTTCGGTGAATGTCGATTGGTCCACGGTCAATGGCAGCGCGCTGGGGGGAGAGGACTACACCCCGTCATCGGGCACCCTCACTTTCGCGCCCGGAGAGCTGAGCAAGACGATCACCGTGCCCGTGATCGGCGATCTTTTGGAGGAGTCGGACGAAACCTTCACCGTCACGCTTTCCAACGCGGGCAGCACCCCGATCACACGCGCCACCGGACTCGGAACGCTGGTGAACGACGACTTCACTCCCGGTTTCACCCTCGGCGCGGCTTCGGTCATCGAGGGCGATCCCGGAGACGACCGCAACCTGGTTTTCACCATCACGCTGTCACCCGCCTCAACAGCCTCCGCGCAGATCCAATACTCAACGCAGCCCGGCTCTGCCATTTCACCGGATGACTTCACACTGGTCAGCGGCACATTGGTCTTCGCGGCCGGTGAAACGTCTCGAACGGTGAGCGTCGCGGTGAAGGGCGATGCCCTCCAGGAACTTCCGGAAACTTTCACGCTGACCCTCGGCAGTCCGGTCGGTGCAGTGATCCGCAATGCCCTCGCCCTCGGCACGATCTACGACAACGACGGCGGTGGCGCGGGCGGAAGACCCCAAACCGGCAGCTACAATTTCGCCGAAGCACTCCAGAAATCGCTTTGGTTCTACGATGCCCAGCGTTCCGGAAGACTGCCCGATGAGTTCCGCGTCCGCTGGCGGGGTAACTCAGGACTCACTGATGGATCGGATGTCGGCCTCGATCTAACAGGCGGCTACTACGATGCGGGCGATCACGTGAAGTTCGGCCTGCCGATGGCCTTCAGCCTGACCATGCTCGCCTGGGGCGGTGTTGAGTTTCACGGAGCTTACGAGGAGGCGAATCAACTCACGCCACTGCTCGATGTTCTGAAATGGGGCACCGATTATCTCATGAAGTGCCACGTGAGGAATCTGGATGGCTCCACCGCGGCGTTCTACGGTCAGGTCGGCGATGGCAACGCGGATCACGCCTATTGGGGTCGGGCCGAGTCGATGGCGATGAGCCGTCCGTCGTTCAAGATTGATGCCGCGCATCCCGGCTCCGACCTCGCGGGCGAAACGGCGGCCACGCTTGCCGCGACGTCGATGCTGTTCGCCCAAAGCCAGCCTGCCTACGCCGCGCAACTTCTCGATCACGCCCGCGCGTTGTATGCCTTCGCCGATGCACATCGCGGGAAATACAGCGACTCGATCCCGAATGCCGCGACCTTTTATCAATCGTGGAGCGGCTATCAGGACGAGCTCACGTGGGGCGCGATCTGGCTTTATCGCGCCACCGGGGAGGCGGTCTATCTTTCGAAGGCGAAGCAAGAATACCACGCCATCTCAGGCGGCGGGGCGGGCAATCATCCCTACCAGTGGGGGCTTTCCTGGGATGACAAGAGCTATGGCTGCTACGTCCTCATGGCCGAGGTCGATGGCGGTGCCGCCTATCGTGCGGATGCCGAGCGCTGGCTCGACTACTGGACCGTGGGTGTCAATGGCCAGAAGGTCCCCACCACTCCCGGCGGCCTTGCTTGGCGCGACCAATGGGGATCGCTGCGCTATGCCGCGAACACCGCCTTCTGCGCTTACGTTTACGCTGATCGCGTGAATAATCCCGCCGGTCGCTATTCCGCCTTTGCCCGCAGCCAAATTGAGTATGCGCTCGGCAGCAATCCGGCCGGACGCAGCTACCTCTGTGGCTTCGGCACCAATCCCCCGGCGAATCCGCATCATCGCAATTCACACGCCTCCCTCACAAACGACATCAACTCTCCGGCGAGCAACCGCCACGTGCTGTTTGGGGCCCTGGTCGGTGGGCCGGACTTCAGCGACAGCTATGCCGACAACCGCAGCGACTATGTGAAGAACGAGGTCGCGATGGATTACAACGCCGGGCTCACCGGGGCGCTCGCACGCCTTTATCAGGAGTTCGGTGGCTACACGCCGAATGAAACGCCAGTCGTTCCGCCGCCTGCGACCCCGCTGCACGCGACGATGGATGCTTTCCCGTCAGGCCTTCAAACAGAAGCCCAGTGGAAGGCATTGTGGCCCGGCACCAAGTGGACGAACGGCACCGACGAAGACCGGCTCGAAGTCAACGACCGCCTCGCCTACGGTGGCAGCGGCAAGGCCGTTCGGATCCTCTATCCTCAGGGCGGCCAGCAGTCGAATGGCAGTGGCGCGCAGTGGTTCATCGACCTGCACGGTGAGTCCGATGAACTCTATTTCAGCTACTGGGTGCGCTTTGATCCCGACTTCGATTTCGTCCTCGGTGGAAAGCTGCCGGGCCTCGGTGGCGCGAACTCTTTCGACGATCGTACCCACGAATGGTCCGGCCGACTGATGTGGCGCGAACAAGGCAAGGCCGAGTTCTACCTGCACGCCCCTGCGGGAAATGACCACAACCCCGGAACGCGCTTCTGGTGGAACAACGGTGGCGTCCAGGCGAGGTTCATTCCCGGTCGCTGGCATCACATTGAAATGCACTATCGCCTGAACACGCCCGGCCAGTTCGATGGACTGATGGAGGGTTGGTTCGATGGAGTGAAGGCCGCGCACTATCCGGCTTTCTATTTTCGCGACGCCCCTACCTCGTCGGCCAGGCTCGCGTGGGTGTTCTTCAGTACCTTCTTCGGCGGCAGCAGCAGCGACATCTGGCAAGCGACGAAGGACGAGCACGCCACCTTCGATGAGTTCATCGTCGCCAACCACCGCATCGGCTATCCCGGTCTTCCTTCCGACGTCGATTCCGACTCGCTGCCAAACACGTGGGAAACCACCCATTTCGGCAGCGACAGCGCCGCGCTGCCGGGTGACGACTCTGATGGCGACGGTGCCAGCAACGAGGCGGAATATGTCGCCGGCACCAGCCCCACCAATGTCGCGGACCGTTTCGCGATCACGAGTGCCATGGAACCGTCCGCGATCCGTCTCGAAACTGCTGGCAAGGCTGGTCGCCGCTACCTCCTCCAGCGCAGCAGCGATCTCAAGACGTGGATCGACGTCGAGGAAACCCTCCCGCTCGCTACCGATCAGACCTTAAGTTTCAGACGAGCCAACGATCGGACAAAAGACTTCTACCGCGTCCGCGTCAGGCTTCCTTGAGCAGGCGGCTGCTCGTTTCCCTCTAACAGCCCTCTCCCAGCCGACCCGGATTCCGCCCCAGTCCGGTGACGAGGGCCACCGTCCGCCACAGCCGTCCGAATTTCGAGCGCCAGGGGCGGGCGGGACGCAGGATGGCCCAGCCCTGTTCGCGACCGATCGCGGTGAGTTCTGATGAGGGATTGACCAGCGTCGCCTGCTCGCAAATCGCCAGCATCGGCAGGTCGGCGGTGCTGTCGGTGTATCCGTGAGAATGCCGCAGAACTCCGTTTTCGAAACGCTCAGGCATGAGCGACTGGAGACGCGTCACCTTCGCAGCGCCCTTGTGGTTTTCCAGATCCGGGAAAAAGGCCATCCGCGGTTCGGTCTCCACCGGGGTCCCGAGGATGAGGTCGAAGCCGAGACGTCGACCAATTTCGCGCACATAGAATTCCGGGCTCGCCGAGGCCAGCACCAGCAAATCCCCCGCTCGTCGGTGTGCCTCCAGCTTCTCCACCACCTCAGGAAAAAACGACAGCTCGTGGGCGAAGGCGCGGGCGTGCGAGGCGAGTTCGTCCGCTTTCATCCGCCACAGATAGGAAAGGAACACACGCTTCATGCCCCCGGCTCCGAGGACCTTGCAGGCGGGCAGCACGGCCAGGAAGACCGGTAGGTAAAACAGCCGCCAAGGCTCGCGGCGCAGGACGCGATGGCAGAACAGCACTTGGCAATCCCAGGCCAGCAGGGTCCCATCCAGATCGAAAA
>JANOKL010000112.1:0-10985 GCA_031419215.1 Luteolibacter sp.
GGTATTTCACGTTCGAGGGCGCGCCGGACGTGGGGGCCGAGCAGGAAGCAAGGGCTAGGCAAAGGGCGGACAGGGAAACGCGAATCATCGTCCGGACTCTGTCGCTCCCGGTTCCCGGAGGCAAGCGGACATTCTGGAGCATCGATGCTGACAATGAGGCAGGACATTGAGGAGTTTCCTCGAGTCGTCTATTCCTGAGTTCTTGGGACGAATTCATAGGCCAGAGGGAAAACTTGACGCCCATGCCCTTGTGCGTCAAATTCGTCAACAATGAAGACCGCGACCGTCCGTGATGCGCAGCACCATCTTTCGAAACTCCTCGTTGAGGTATTGGAGGGCGAAGAAATCGTGCTGACCAAACGAGGCGAGGCCGTGGCCCGCCTGATGCCGGTTTCGTCTGAAGATCCATTCAGGTCGGAGGTCAGTTGGAAGGACTCCATCCGGCAACGCAATGAGGCGCTATCGGATCTGCCAAAGTCGACACGAAATCCCGTCATCGAGATGCGTGAGGACGAGCGGTATTGACCCACGATCCGACCATGCCCCGCCCTCCTGTTTACGCGGACACAAGCTTTCTCGTCAGCCATCTGATCGAGGATGCAAACACGGAATCGGCACGGAAGCTGATCCGCACGCTTCGCACGCCGATGATGATTTCTCAGCTCGGTCGCCTCGAGTTCCAAACCGCCATGTGGCAGCGGGTTGGACGAGGAGAATTCGAGCCCTCCCACGCCCGGAGAGCGGTCGCGGAGTTTCTCAAACAAGAAGCGAAAGGCTGGTTCCAGGTGCCGAAAACAGTGGAGGACGCGGTGTGGAGGCGCGCTACCTGGCTCACGGAAACCTACACCGCTGATCTGAAGCTGCGCTCGTTGGACCTGTGGCATGTGGCCTTCGCGTTGGAATCCGGGGCTTGTGGGTTCTGGACCTTCGACAAGAGGCAGAGCGCCGTGGCGGCGGCGGTCGGGTTGGAGGTCAATCCTTGATCGGACAGCCAGTGTAACGGCGAGGTGGAATTTCGATCCCCTTCTCAACCAATCCGGCAACTGCAATCTCTCTCCATGCACCTTCTCATTTACCTCTCGAAATGCGAATGGAGTCCGTCGCTACAATTTTTCCTTCGCGTTTCAGGCTACGGTTTCTAGCCTACGCGCATGATCAAGCACACTGCTTCTGTTCTGGCCTTCGCGTTCGGGGCTTCCCTGGCTGCCCAGGCGGCTCCCGCGCACAAGATCCTGTTCTTCACGAAATCGAGCGGCTTCGAGCACTCGGTCATTTCCTGGAGCAAGGGTCAGCCCAGCCTCGCGGAGAAGACCTTCCTGGAACTGGGCGAAAAGAACCAGTGGACCTTCGAATTTTCCAAAGACGGCTCGAAATTTTCCCCGGAGTATCTGAAGGGCTTCGACACGGTGATCTTCTACACCACCGGCGATCTCACCGCGGAAGGCACTGACAAGCAGCCGCCGATGACCCCAGCCGGGAAACAGGCGCTGTTCGACTACGTCAAGAGCGGCAAGGGCTTCATCGGCCTGCACTCGGCCAGCGATACTTTCCACACCGCGAATGAATCGAAGAAGGGGCCGGACCGCTACGCCAACCACGGCAAGGAAGCGGATCCCTACGTCTGTTTCCTCGGTGGCGAATTCATCATCCACGGGGCCCAGCAGGTGGCGACGAACAAGGTGATCGACAAGAAATTCCCCGGCTTCGAGACAGCGGGCGACAGCTTCGCGTTCAATGAGGAATGGTATTCGCTGAAGGACTTCCGTGACGACCTGCACGTGCTGACCGTGATCGATGCGCCTGCGATGAAAGGCCTGCCGTATCAGCGTCCACCCTACCCGACGACCTGGGCGCGTGAGGAAGGAAAAGGCCGCGTGTTCTACACCGCCATGGGCCATCGCGACGACATCTGGACGAACCCCACCTTTCAAAACATCGTGGTCGGCGCGATCAAGTGGACGACCGGAGACGTGAAGGCCGCCGTGCCGCCGAACTTGAAGGAAGCAGCCCCCGAAGCGATGACGAATCCCCCGATTCCGCCGCCAGCTCCGCCGAAGAATCCTGCCGGACCGAAGCCTGCTCCGGAAAAGAAATAAGACCGCGATGCGCCAACCGACTCTGCGGACTGCCTAACAGATTCGTTTGCTGAAGATCCGCACGTTTCGTGCTTAGACCGTGAATGGATGACCAAGGAAGCCGAACGACTCGCTGAAGATCAGGGCCGTGCAAAGAACTGGAAGCGCTGGGGACCGTACCTCAGCGAGCGCCAGTGGGGCACGGTGCGTGAGGACTATTCTTCCCATGGCAACAGTTGGGCGGAATTTCCGCACGACCATGCCCGGCGTCGCGCCTACCGCTGGGGAGAGGACGGATTGCAGGGCTGGACCGACCGCCAGTGCAGGCTTTGCTTCGCGCCGACCCTTTGGAACGGCAAGGACACGATCCTGAAAGAGCGCCTGTTCGGCCTCGGCGGCAACGAGGGCAACCACGGCGAGGACGTCAAGGAGTGCTACTACTACCTCGATTCCACGCCGACCCATTCCTACACCAAGGCGCTCTACAAATACCCGCAGTGCAAGTTTCCCTACACCGAGTTGCGGGAGGAAAATGCCCGGCTCGGTCGCGAGGGCCCGGAGCTGGAACTGGCGGACATGGGAGTCTTTCGTGAAGGCCGCTATTTCGACGTGCTTCAGGAAGTGGCCAAGCGTTCCCCGGAAGACATGCTGTGGCGGATCACCGTGACCAACCACGGCCCGGATGCCGCGCCGATCCACGTCCTCCCCACCCTCTGGCTGCGGAACGTCTGGAAGTGGGGAAATGACCGCGAAGCCCCGTTGGTGAAGCCCTCGCTGAACCTGCATGGCGACTCCCTGCTGGTCAGCCATGAGAGCCTCGGCACCTACCGCTTTCACATCGACTCCCCGGACTTTCCAGGCGAGGTCCCATGGATCTTCACCGAGAACGAAACGAACTATCCCTCGGTCTACGGCACGCCCGGCCCGGCCTACTCAAAGGACGCCTTCCACCGCTATCTCATCAAGGGCGAGGCCGAGGCCATTTCACCCGATCCCTTCGGAACGAAAGCTGCCGCCGTATTCCAGTTCATGGTGCCGCCGGGAAAGTCCGTCACCATCCGCTGCCGCCTGCATTCCCTGCGCGAGGACAACGGCATTTCCGCGCTCGATCAGTTCGATGAAACCGTGGCCGCACGCATCGCCGAGTGTGATGAGTTCTACGTTGGCCTGATGCCTGAAGGCTCGTCGCAGGAGGAGCGGCTCATCGTCCGTCAGGGCTATGCCGGACTGCTGTGGACGAAGCAGTTCTACTACTACGCCATCGAGGACTGGCTGAAGGGCGACAAGGACGGCCCGGCCCCGCCAACCGAGCGACTCAACGGCCGCAATGCCGACTGGGGAAATTTCTTTGCACGCGACATCCTCTCGATGCCGGACAAGTGGGAGTATCCATGGTTCGCCGCCTGGGACACCGCCTTCCACATGCTGCCCTTCGCCGCGGTGGATCCGGAGTTCGCGAAAAGCCAACTCCTGCTGCTACTACGGGAGTGGTACATGCATCCGAACGGCCAGCTCCCGGCTTACGAGTGGAACTTTTCCGACGTCAACCCACCGGTCCACGCCTGGGCCGTCTGGCGCGTTTACAAGATCTCCGCGCCGAAGGGCGAACGCGATCTGTTGTTCCTGGAGCGCTGCTTCCAGAAGCTGCTGCTGAACTTCACCTGGTGGGTGAACCGCAAGGACGTCGAGGGCCGGCACGTCTTCGGCGGTGGATTCCTCGGGCTGGACAATATCGGGGTCTTCGACCGATCCCACGCCCTACCCGACGGCGGACGGCTCCACCAGGCCGACGGCACCGCGTGGATGGCGTCCTACTGCCTCACGATGCTTTCCATCGCGTTGGAGCTCGCCCTCACCAAGCCAGCCTACGAGGACATCGCCTCGAAGTTCTTCGAGCACTTCGTCAACATCACCGACGCCATCAACTCCCTCGGCGGCACCGGTCTTTGGGACGACAAGGATTCCTTTTACTACGACCAGCTCATCATCGACCACGACGAGCCGATCCCGCTGCGCATCCGTTCGCTCGTCGGACTGCTGCCGATGTGCGCGGTCACCGTACTGAAGCAGAAGACCATCGAATCCCTGCCCGGTTTCCGGAAGCGCATGGACTGGTTCCTCAGCAACCGCCCCGACCTGCTGAAATACATCAGCGTGCGCCGCGTGGCAGGAAGCAAGAATCCCGGCCGCTGCCTGCTGGCGATCCCCTCCGAGAACCGCCTGCGGAAATGCCTCGGTCACATGCTTGATCCGGAGGAATTCCTCTCCGACTTCGGCATCCGCTCACTCAGCAAGGTCCATGAGAAGACGCCCTTCGTCTTCACCCACGGCGGTGAGCAGAACGAGGTCCGCTACACCCCCGGCGAATCGAACACCTCGATGTTCGGCGGCAACTCAAACTGGCGCGGACCGATCTGGTTCCCCACCAATTTCCTCATCATCGAGGCCCTGGAACGTTACTACTATTTCTACGGCGACTCCTTCCTCATCGAGTATCCCACCGGCTCCGGAAAGCAGGCGAATCTCAAGGAAATCGCCATCGACCTCTGCGATCGTCTCATCTCCCTCTTCCTCCCGGCGAAGGATGGAAACCGTCCCTGCTTCGGCGATGCCACACGTTACAGCGAGGTCCCGCATTGGCAGAACCTGCTGCTCTTCCACGAATACTTCCACGCGGAAACCGGCGAAGGCCTTGGAGCCTCCCACCAGACCGGCTGGACCTCACTCGTCGTCCGCCTCATCCGCGACCGCCGGGAGAAACTGATGCAGATTTGAGAAAATAGAGTCGAAGGTCTTAAGGTCTAAAAGTCGAAGGTCAATCTGGTGCTATCGTCCTCGCTCATACCTTTGACCTTTGACCTTTGACCTTTGACCTTTGACCTTTGACCTTCAGACACTCTTCTCTTCCACCGGCACGACGATGACCTTCGTCTTCGCCCATTCATCGCCGAGGCGACGTCCCTGATCAGGCTTTCCTTCGCGGGTCAGGAGAATGAAGAGTTCCAGCAGCACTCCCACAAACGGAATGCAGAGCACGGCATTGCGGATCAGGCCGGTCTCCCAGATTCCTGTTAGAGGCCTTCCGTCGAGCGTGACCACCTTGAGATGCATGGCCTTTTTTCCGACACTCTGGCCGCCGAGGAAGGGCAACGAGTCGCGCGTGAGCAGATAGCCGAGGCTCACCACCCAGGTGATGCGACTCATGAACGCTGGGAGCACCATCACCAGCGCCATCTGGAGCCCAATCGAGATCAGGACGTCGATGACCGCCGCGATCACCCGCGTGTTAAATGGTGCCAGCGTGTCGCCCTCTTCACCCTGATCTACGTCTTCCTTGATCGCGATCCTCACGGGCGGCTCGGATGCGTAAAGAGGAGGCGGCATGGAGGCTCCTGTTGGAGGAAGACTCGGCGGAGGAATGTTCGGTGGAATGGTCGGGGGCGGCACCGACGGGATCGAAGGAGGCGGAAGATCCGGTGGAGGCACCGGGCTTCTTTTCAATGCGGAGAGAGGTTCGTCGTCCATCGCCATGCCGACTCGATTACCACCTCATGCGGAAAAATCGAGCATCATTCTCTGGCAAGGGATGGCATTTCCTACCTCGGAACGGGCATCTGCGCCCCCACCCCGGCCAGCCAGGCATCGAGCCGCTTCGCCAGACCAGAACGGTTCCCCGGATTCGATTCGGAGAGATCATGCTGTTCGGAGGGATCCGCCTTCAGATCGTAGAGCTCCTCTTTCCCCGTCTCGTAAAAGCGGATCAACTTCCAATCCCCAGACCGCACCACGCTGTAGGGATTCACTTTCCCACCATTCCAATAATGCGGGTAGTGCCAGAACAGATCCGTGCGCGTCAGCCTGGCCTCGCCACGCATCAGCGGCGCGATCGAGACCCCATCCACCGCCGTCGCAGCCTCCTTGCCATCCAGTCCGATGAGTTCGACGAGGGTCGGGAAAAAGTCCGTGCTGATCACCGGCACGTCGCAGACCGAACCCGGCTTTGCCACTCCCGGTGCCTTGATCAGCAGCGGCACCCGCAGACCGCCTTCGTAGGCGTGGCCTTTGCCCTTTCTCAGGGGGAAATTCGAGGTGACCACAGGCGTTCCGGCATGCACCACGCCACCGTTGTCGGAGGTGAAGACGATGATCGTGTTCTTTGCCAGATCCAGCTCATCGAGTTTCTTGAGGATGCGCCCCACGCTCTCGTCCACGCTCTTGAGCATCGCGGCATAGGTTGCGTTCGCTTGGCCGTTCGAGGCCGAACGTTTCGCGGCCTCGTCGATCATCGCCTGCTTTGCCTGGATCGGCGTGTGGACCGCGTAGTGGGCGAGGTTCAGGTAGAAGGGCTTTTCCTTGTTGGACTCGATGAAATGAAGCGCCACGTCCGTCAGGCGGTCGGTCAGATATTCGCCGGCCTTGCCTCCAGCCTCGGCCAGCCCGGGCACGTGATGGCTGTTCTGCTCGGGTCCATACGGCCAGAAAAAGGATGCCGGATGGCCGATGTGCCCACCCGCGATGTTCAGATCGAAGCCCTGCATCTCAGGAAAGAACTCCTCACCACCTAGATGCCACTTGCCGATGTGACCCGTGGCGTATCCGGCCTTCTTCAGCACCTCGGCCAGGGTCGCTTCCTCAAGGGGAAGATGCTTCTGCCAATCGGGGATCTTGAACTTCGAGGTCTTCGGCGCACCCTCGCCGGAAATCCAATCGGTCAGGTGCAGCCGCGCCGGAGCCTTTCCCGTCTGGATCGCGGCACGGGTCGGAGAACAGACCGCGCACGACGCATAAGCCGAGGTGAAGCGCATCGACTGCGAGGCCAGCGCGTTCAACTCCGGCGTGTCGTAGAACTTGCTGCCGAAGCAGCCCCCATCGGTCGCCCCCATGTCGTCGATCAGGATGTAGACGATGTTCGGCTTTCGATCCGGAGCGGAAAAACCCGGAGCAAGCGACAAGCACCAGCAGACCAGTGGCAGGAGAGAAAGAAAGACGCGCATGGGGGTAAAGTGAAGTCCCGCAGCTACGCAGGCAAGCTGGCGATCCACACGTGATTGAAAGGTCAATGAATCGAAATTGAAATGATCATGACCCATTCGGAGGCACGGCTAGTTCGGCTTCTTCAGTATTCGGGATCTCGTCCTCGAATATTTCGATTACATGCCGCGGCTCGAATGAGACCGCTAGCCCTGCCTGAATCTGATTCGTGGAGTAAGGGTCGTTGTCGAGAGTTCCAGTGTATCCCGAGCTGTCGCCGCTCTTCACGATGACCCACATTCGTTCTCCCTGTGTTCGCTCTCCATCGGTCAGATTGAAGATCAGTTTCACAAGGTCATCTTTAACAAGGTTCGCCGTACGTTCCTTCGAAGGAATCCAAAACGTGTCGGGATGCGCCAGGTTCAGAGCCTCGGCATCCTCCAATGTGAATGTGACATCGCCATGTAGCTTCGCGATCTGCGCGAGATCGGGCGTCGATATTGCCTCCTTTTGGGCCTCGGGTTTCGCCGGGGATTGTCGGTCACAGGAAACGAGTGACGAGACGCTCAGCGATGTCAATATACTCCAAATCTTGCGGTGGCAGATCATTTTCTTTGCCAACGACCCCAAGCTCAGCGACGGCGGAGGCTGGCGCGATGGCTGCGTGGGCGAAGGCGGCGGAGCAGCTGTGACTGCCGGAGCCGTTCGAAGCAGCGCATGGTTAGGCCCTTGTTGGGTCATGGCGTAGCTTTCTTTGAAGTTCCGAGACGATGCGCATGATGCCATCAGCGATGTTCTTGGCAGCCTCATCGCGGTCAGGCCAAGCTGCGAGGGGACGGCCGTCTGTGGGGAGCGCCAACAGGCTGCCGAATGGTGCAGCCTGCCAGCCACAATGCCGTAGGATAACTGGGACGACAACAGACCGCCCCTCAGCGTGCTGACGCAGAGCCTGCTGCATCTCTACGTCGTAACAGTAATCGGAAGCCAAAAAGCTGGCGCTGACGAAGAGTAGGATGATGTCTGAAGAAGAAAGGTAGTTCGTGATAGCTCCATCTAGCGGCGTGCCGGGAAGGAGCTTACGATCCCACCACTTGCGAATCTGGCCCGTCCGATCGTAAAGAACGAGGTGTTCCCGAACGAGAGTCATCAACGCCTCGTCAGCGTGGGAATAGGACAGGAAGATGTCGTAAGGTCTGCTTGGGATTTCTGGGAGCGGCGGTGGCGGCGGTGGCGGTGCAGTGTAATGGGCGGTATCGGCATCAGGCACAACGGGAGCTGGCGGCTGTGCAAACGGCGGTAGTGGGATGATGGTGCCAGCGTCCAAATAGGAATACCGCTGTTGAAAAATGGATCCATTCGGCGGATCCATCCTCGGGGCTATCCTGGTTAGTCTATAACGGATTAATCTCCAACCCGACCGCTGCTGCTACAACGTTCTGTCGCTGATCGAAAGTCCAGAACCCACAAGCACCGGATTCCAACGCGAAGGCCACATGCCAGAGATCCAACGAGCGTAGTTTCAAATCCGCCGTGTAGGTTTCCGTAAGCCAAGAGGCACGCCTCCATACTGCATCCTCTTTTGCGATCGGCACCACGAACCATCCTTTCGCTTCCTGTTGTAGAAACTCCGCGACCGCTCTCCGAGCGTAAGAAGGCTCGAACTCCCCCCGACCCACCCGCTGCCACATGGCGGTTTGGAATTCGAGGCGACTGAGCGGGGAAATCATCAGCGGCGTACGCAATGTCTTGAGCAGACTCCTGGCCGATTTCGTGTTCGCATCTTCGATCAAGTGGCTGACTAGGATGCTCGTATCGGCGTAAATCGGAGGGCGGGGCATGGTCGGAGGATGGGTCAATACCGCTCGTCCTCACGCATCTCGGCAACGAGATCTCGATCCGTCTTCGGTAAATCGGAAAGGGCTTCATCGCGCTGCCGGATGGAGTTTTTCCAGATGACCTCTGATTCAAATGGATCAGACCGAATCGGCATCAGGCGGGCCACGGCTTCTCCTCGTTTGGTGAGAACGATTTCCTCGCCCTCCGCCACCTCGATGAGGAGCTTGGAAAGGTGGTGCTGGGCATCCCGAACCGTAGCGGTTTTCATTGTTAACGAATATGACGCACAAGGTTGCGAGCGTCAAGTTTTCCCTTCGGGTGTCGGATTTGAGACCGAAAAACGCTGATGAACGGCTCAGCGGTTTTCTTCAGGTCCCAGCCACCGATGGGGAAAGACCGGCGGCTCCTCGCGACATAGAGTGACGTAATCCTCCCACGCGGCGATTTTTGGGAGATCCCGTTCTTCGCCTCGGGCGATGATGCGTTTGAGACGCAGGTCCGGCGGGCACCAGACGAAATGGATTTCAGGCTTCACTCCAAGGCGGTGTTCCAGCGTGCCCGGCCATTCGGGCAAGCCGCATTCGCGGGTGAAGGGGCCGGCGATGACGACCGGGACGTTCGGTAAATTCACCGCCGCCAGATCGTAGAGCGTTTCATAAACCGTGTCGCGATAGGCGGACTTGTAAGCGGGAGAATCGCGGTCGTTCGGATCGAGCCCGGCGAGGGTCAAGCCTGCCCGGACCAATTTTTCAGCGACCATGTCACTGTCTAACAGTACGGCTCCGAGCTCGGCGGCGAGGCCGCGGGCGTAGGTGGTTTTTCCTGCCGCAGGTGGGCCGCAGACGAGGTGGAGCATGGGGAGAGTGAATGGTAAATAGTGAATGGTAAATAGTGAATGGTGAATGGTGGGGACGACTCACGATTTACAAATCCCCATTCACAATCTCACGAAACCACGGTGCCTTGCCCTTGGCGTTGAGGAGTTCATTCCGGATGTAGAGGCCTTCGTTGCCTTCACCTTTTTTCATGCGCGACCAATGGAGTCGCGGTGTCACAAGCTGCTTGAGGTAGCCGTCGGTGTTGAAGCCGACCGCGCGCGGATCGTTGAGACACATTTCGGCGAGGGCGGGGATGTTCCGTCCACCGTATCCAAGATCGTGGCCGGAGGAGTCCCAGCGCTCGAAGAACACGAAGCCTTCGATTGAGTTGGGATTCGGATTCTCCAAAGGGCCCATCTGGTCGTCGACCCAGCCATTGTTCCAGTAATGAATGGCATAACTCCCCAGCGCGACAAGGTCCTCCTTGCGGCGGAGTGCGTCCTTGGATCGACCGCGATAGGCGGCCAGAATCATCCGGTCCGAAGTCAGGGGGCAGAGGATGTTGGAAGGCAGAAGGGTGAGGTTTTTTCCGGGGTAGGTCGCATGAACCTTGTTGAGCATCAGCGGGCCAGTGGTGGCGAGGATGTCAAAGTCCGCCACGCTGCCGTGAGTCGCCTCCTGCAGATGCTGGATGACGGCGGCCATGAAGGGGTGCCCGGGATCGGAGGCCATCAGGGCGTTGCAGAGCATCTGGTTGACCTTTGCAATGACCGCGTGTTCGGCAGGCTCCAGGCCGATGACGGCACTGTGATGCTCGAGCAAGGGATCAAGCGGCTGGAGGCACTCGTAATCCATGTCGGCATAGACGCCGCCGAGTTGGTGGAGGACCAGGTAGCGGATGGCATCGGCACGCTGGAAGCCGTAGGGATAGCCAAGAAAAGTTGGGAGGAAATCCGGGTAATGTCGGGCCACAAATGCCTCGCTCGCGGCATCGGTCCACAGCCGGTATTCCCAATCCGGATGGCAGCGCTTCCAACTATTCACGCAGTCCCACCATTCCTCGGGCACCTCATGGGTTTTCCAAGTCTGATGGAGGATTTTCGGGATGGCCATGGCGTCGTGGAAGAAATGACTAATGACGAAATCCGAATGACGAAGGGAAGAGGCTTTTTCTTGGAACTTGGAACTTGGCCTTTGGAACTTCATTCTTCCGCCAATAGCACTGACACGCATTTTCCTGATCCGGCATGGGGCGACGATTCTGACCGCCGAGGACCGTTTCGCA
>JANOKL010000113.1:0-1985 GCA_031419215.1 Luteolibacter sp.
CTCGATTGCGGGCTCTATCAGGGAGTCCGAAAACTCGCCTACGACATCAACTGCGGCTTTCCCCATTTCGATCCGGCCTCCATCGACTGCGTAATCCTCTCCCACGCCCACATCGACCACTCGGGCAACCTGCCGAACCTCTGCAAGAAGGGCTTTTCCGGTAACATCTATGCCACCGACGGCACCCGCGATCTCTGCCAGATCATGCTCGCGGATTCCGCTCACATCCAGGAAAGCGAGATCGACCGGGTGAACCGCTATCGCGCCAAGCAGGGCCTATCTCCTGCCGAGCCGCTCTATTCCCAGAAGGATGCCGAGATGTGCCTCCGACAGTTCGTCACCATCAGCTATGATCGACCGATGCTCGTAGAGGACGGCGTCACCATCACCTTCATCGATGCCGGCCACATCCTCGGCAGCGCCCAGGTCCTGCTGGAAATCGAGGACAAGTCCGATGGGAAAACCAAGCGCTTCCTTTTCTCCGGTGACATCGGACGCGGCGGAAATGAGATCCTGCGCGATCCGGTGCCGGTGAAGGACGTCGATTTCGTCCTCATGGAAAGCACCTACGGCGGTCGCGAACACGATGCCGCCCCCGGCACCGGCGACCAGCTCGCCGGACTCATCAACGAAGCTCTCCGCCGTGGGGGAAAGATCCTCATCCCGGCCTTCGCGGTCGAACGTACGCAGCAACTGCTCTACGTGCTCCACCGCCTGTTCACCGAGGGCCGCATTCCTGAGATGCCGGTCTTCGTCGACAGCCCGCTCGCCGTCAGCGCCACCGAGACCTACCGGCTCCATCCTGAGTGCTTCAACGAGGACGTCTACGAAGCCCTCTTCCAAAGAGAGAATCCCTTCGGCTTTGAGAATCTCACGCTTGTCAGGTCCGTCCGCGGATCGATGGAGCTGAACGACCTCCGTGGCCACGCCATCATCATCGCCGCCTCCGGCATGTGCGAAGCCGGCCGGATCGTCCATCATTTGAAGAACAACATCGGCGATCCGCACACCACCATCATGTTCGTCGGCTACTGCGCCGACAACACCCTCGGTCGCCGCATCCTCGACGGAGAGAAGCAGGTGCCGATCTTCGGCGAACTCCACACCGTGCGCGCCCACATCGATGCCATCGACTCCTTTTCCGGTCATGCCGACCATTCCGAGTTGCTCGTTTGGTTCGACCGCATCACCGGGCCAAAGCAAAAGGTCTGGCTCGTCCACGGTGAGACAAACCATTCCGAAGCCCTCCGAATGGCCCTCGCTGAGCGCCATTCCGGCAGCATCGAGATCGCCAAACTCGGCCACACCGTCGAATTCTAGCCCACCGCCTGCGCGAAATGCTTGCCAAGTCCCGCGCAGGCGGGCAATTTTCCGCCCCACGCCTCAAAGCGCGCTTAGCTCAGGGGTAGAGCACATCGTTCACACCGATGGGGTCGCAGGTTCGAACCCTGCAGCGCGCACCATTTCAAATTTCCCCCTCCCGTAGCTGGAGCATCCTGCTCCAGTCCGTCTCTGGAGCGTCCCGCTCCGAGTCTACGTCTGGTTCTCTTGGAGCTGGAAGCTCCAGAGACGGTGTGGAGCAGAGATGCTCCAGCCACGGAGAACAGAGATCAATGACTCTCGTGAATCAACCTGCGAAATCCCCTGGCTCAGGCGGGCACGAATCGCACCTCGACCTTGCGCCCCAAGGCCGCAGCAGCCTTTCCCAGACTTGCCACCGTCAGGGATGAATTTCCGGGATCGAGCAGCCGGTCCACGGCTGCTCGGCTGGTGTGCATGCGAGTGGCAAGCTGGCCTTTGGTGACGTTTTCCTTCGCGATGATGTCCTGAAGCTGGAGTGCCAGCAAACGCTTGAGAGCAAGTGCCGTCACTTCTGGAAGGACGCCTTCTTCTTCGAGAAAGTCGCTGAAACTACTCCCGCGATGGAGGTTGTCGTCTTTTGATGCCTTTGCCATGCAATAATAATGCATCAAATTTGATACATT
>JANOKL010000114.1:0-40689 GCA_031419215.1 Luteolibacter sp.
TGCTGCACCGCCGGAGCAGGAGCAGGAGCTGGGACGATCTGGTGACTGACAGGCACAGGAGTTGCGGACTCAACCTCGACACCGCGAGGAATCACCAGCAGAGCCGCCATGAACGTCGCATAGGCCAGTCCGGCTCCATACAACCACTTCGCTCCGCCAAGCTCGCTGAACCAATCGGTCGTGCGCTCCCAGACTCCGGCGAAGGTGCGCCGATTCCGGGCATCCTCACGCTGGCGTTGATGGAACTCACAAAGAAAATCCTGCCAGTAACCCTCCTCAGGGCGCTCTTCGCGCTTGAGGGCTAGCAGACTTCCAATCTGTTCGATCGTTGGTTTCACAGCGGGCAATGGTTAAGGTATGTAAAATTTAAACCCGCTTGGCAAGATTTTTTTAAAATCTCTGCTCCCAACAGTCCTGAAGGAATGATTGGAGCTGCTGGTGGGCGTAGTGGAGTCTCGACCGAACGGTGCCTTCGGAAATTTTCAACACCTTGGCGATTTCCCCGTGGGGCATGCCTTGGATGTCGAACATCGTCACCACCGTTCTGTGGGAGTCAGACAGCGAACGCATGGCCTCGTTCAATCTTTTCTGAAGCTCGTTGAGATTGCTCTGCTGTTCCGGATTGGCCGCGTGGGCGGTATCGACGAGGCCCGGATCGTCCTTGGCGGAGGAATCGGGGTCGTCGAGACTCACTCCGGCACGACGCTTCCGCTTCTTCAGGAAGTTCAGCGTCTGGTTCACCGCGATCTGATAGATCCAGGTGTAGAAGCTGGATTGGCCACGGAATTTCCCCAGCGATTGGTAGGCCCGCGCGAAGATGTCCTGCAACAAATCGTGCGTGTCCTCCTTGTGGGAGGTCATGTTGTACACGAGTCCGTAGAGCTTGTCTCCGTACTTCAGGATCAACGCGTCAAAGGCACGCGTGTCACCTTTCTGAGCCTGGGAGACCAACTCCCGGTCAGGATCGGGTTGCTGGGGTTGTCGAAAAAACATCTGGGGGGATGGGGAACAGCCCCGCGAGGCTACACGTCAACCGTCGGCTGTAAAGAAGAGGCCGTGGGAAGGTCTTCAGCTCATACAAATTGCCAACACCCTGACGTTCATTTCCAACCTGAAAGAGTGCCGAATGCCAGACGAAGAGTAGCGAAATTCTTAAAAAAATCAGGCTTTCTTTCCAGATTTAGGCGGAAACACGAGCCACCCAACAACAGCAGAACCCAAAAAAGCAGCGAAAAGTCCAACCCAGCTCCGACCTGAGCCTGCTACTTGCGAGGAAGTGCCGGATACTGTTGGCAAGGGAGCGGAATTCCCCGTCTTTCGCGGATTTTCGCCCTGCCCCGTGATTCGCTTGCTCACTTCGTTCAGGCTCTTCTCATAGATTTTCTGACCGATAAGCCGTCCGGAATCGGTACCTTTTCCCCGATTCCGCTCCATGTAGTTTCTAATCGCTTGGAGTGATTCTTCTCCCCCAAGAAGCTCCATTGCTTGAAGAACCGTCTGGATGAACGGCACTCCGTCACTGTTCTCCAGCAAATAAACACAGAGCTTCTCGGTTCTCGGCTCTTGGTTTTTCGCCAGCAGCATTAGCCCCTCTGGAGCTGTGATTCTCCAACTGTAAGGACGATTTTCCTTTGGCATCCTGATCATCTTCTCCACCTCGTCCCCAAGCCGCTTCACGTCTGCCGCTTTCAGATCAGGTCGCTCCGCTAAAGCCTTGAACAGCAGTCTGGTTCCATTGCTCCGCTGATTCTCAAGATTGTCCCACAGCGAATCCAATAATTTTTCTGTCAGCCCTGGGGTTTCTCTCAGGGTTTTCAAAGTATTAGGACTGGCATCCGACATTGTGCCAAAACCGACGATTTCCCCCTCTGACCGCGTCAACAAAGGGAGGTCTGGGTTTGCCCCAAGTTGTTTCGCTTCCGCCTCCCGTTCGGCAGCCAGCCTTTCAGATCGCTCAGATGCGGGCATAGGAAGTCCAATCAGCATGAAAAGCACGAAGATTACCCCCTGTACAAATCCGCCATTTTGAGAGAAAAAACTTATCATTTTGAGTTCCTCAAATGAACGCGTTTGCGAAAAAACCAAGAGAAACCGAATCCCAGGGCAAGAGCCGCAAACCAAGCCATCCAGCCATACCGGTCACTCATTACGACTTTTTGCCCGTCAATCTTGAAATCCGGATGCGGATCATTTGAGTCCGCTCTGTAAGGCGGAACAGCCTTGCCTTCGTCTCTCAATCGCCTCCTGATCGCTGCCGCAGTTGGATTCATCTGAGGCGGTGGCGGTCGAGTCGGATCCGGAATCGTTTCATCCAACATTTTCCCCCAACGGGCATCTAGGTATGCTAGAGCTTCTGGGCCGCCCATTTTTTCCAATGCCGGAGTGATCTGACGCGAATAGATTGTTGAGTGCTCGTCATCCTTAATTCTTCGAAGTAAATGGAGGGCCAGAGCTTCAGTCCGGGAATCCTTTTTTTCAGCCATTGTAAGCAGACCTCCTTCCATGAGATATGGCCACAAGGGATTTCGCTCGGGCTTGGCCAAATAGGCTTGCCGAATAACTTCGTCGAAGATCTTCTGCCATTCGGCCTCAGGCACATCTTTGCAATAATTAAGCCCGCGGAGCAGAACTTGAGGGCTACAGCCTTCAATTGAGCTTAATCCCTTCCAGAATTCCTTGGTGATTTGGACCCATAATCCTGGCGTCTCTTTAATATAATTTAAAATTGAATTCTTTTTTTCCTGACTCGTGAATTGATCTTGATAAGCCTCAATCATGTGTTCTGCGGAAAAATAAGATTTATCATCTATTTTCAAATAGGCATCCGCTCCGACCTCGAACGAAAAGGCGAAATACACGACAAGAAATGTATATCTTAATTTCATTTCACGGATCTATGACTCCATATTAAATTTTCCTGCAAAGGATACAGTCGTTTTGGTCTCCAAATTTTATCTATGTCCGACGAATTGCTTCCTCCAGCACGCATCAGATTGTGATACCATTGAATTTCTGTCGAATACCCATAATCATCAATCCAATGGCCTTCATTTGTAAGCACGTGCGCTAATTCATGTGCTACAACTCGAAATTGATTGTGGTTTTTCGAAATAAAGAAATTATTTGAAAAACCAGGGTCTTCATCGCCGCGAAACTCTGGTATTGAAGTTCCTTGATTCACGCCGCCGTCAGTGCAGCTTTCTACATAAAATGCATGAATGTCGTCAATTTGATTAGCGGTTCCGAATGCTTCAATCAACATTCTAGCTTTTGTAGGTATAGCCCCACTCCCCCCCGTATCAACCTCTAAAGTATTGGCACTACTATAATCTTCTCCGTCTCGGAAGCTACGAGGAAAGCCCGGGATTTCCTCGGCGTCTTTAAAGCGTGCCGCATTCCTTTTGACGCGAAGTCCCACTTGGGCATAGCGCTCATTCACAGCTTTGAAATCAGCCGTAATCCTTTCCGGTGTAATACCAGTAGGAGACATCACAACAACGTCCACAATTACTGTTTTCTTCACTTTGACAGGAATTTCCATGAAGCAGGAGCTTTCAACACCATCAATTTTAACAGCCGTGATCTGCACGTAGCCGCCAAGTTGAACCTTATGTGTCCGATCCTGATTTGACTCATCGCTTGGATCATCCTCGCCTAAATCATAAATTGAATTTGTATGATCGTCGTCCACATCTCCTGAAACCAAAAGTTGAGATCGTGATTCGTAGTATCCGTTTTTCGCGACTAATGCGACCCAAGTCGGATCATCATCATATTCTGAATCGAGATTGTCTGCTGTTCCTAGCTTTACCTTCACGTCGTGATCACCAGTTAATCCTGGAATTCGAATATAGAACCGATCACGATCTAGATCGATATTTAACTTCGAGTCCGAAACCTCATTGGATACCCTTATTAGCGCATGAACGGAACCATCGTCCATTTTTCCGACTTTTAGCTCTGTTGCGGTCTGCCCATTAGCACTCACAATCTGGATCGGGTAGAGAAGTGCTCCTTTATATTCCATCTCGGGAGACGTCAAGCCAACTAAATAGACTCCATTTTTATTGGCCCTAACAGGGTGGATTTCATAGCCTTCTGCGAGGCGTGTGTTGTAAAGTCCAGAAAGTTTTTTAAGGGGTATCGACTTCCCATTTCGCCAAATTTTCCCGTCGTAGGTAATTCCCGATCCGTCACCTCCAAAAAATTGGATCCGCTCCCATGTCAGACTATCCGCATATCGATAAGTGCCCGTGCCGTCTGGTAGAAATACCCTACTGGCAATCGTATGGTTCTGAAATGTGGCGCCACAATTTAGAGAAACCCGTTCATCAGGCAGATCCGAAAGATTGATCGGATAAAGAGTATGATTAGCCTCTTCAGGCAAGGCAACCGCCATATTTGCCGCGTTCCAGAGAGCTACTCGATCAATTAATTGGCCTTGTTTATGAACCCTTGACGCTACCCAACCGGAGGGACAAACATCCGATTGTCCAGTTCCAGCGTAGCTTATTGGTTCATAACCGCTGATCCCATCCATTCTACCTATAACAGCACCGTTAATATCAAACCGCTTATAGTGCTTAACAGGAGTGGGATTGGCGTCCCTTGCCAAAACAACAGTTTGTCCATTATTACTAATACCCACAGGACCGAGGGCCGGATAACTCGTGTTCCAAATCCCTGCGGACTCAGTCAAGTTGATTGGCGAAGGTGTCCCCGGAATCCAAAAGCTGCTTGTGCCAATCGGATCACCACCTGCTGGCTGTCCACTTGTAAAAGTGATTGTCATGCTCCCAAGAGCTTGCAATGAAGAATTAAATCTAAACCAACCATACGAATGTTCATCGTAAGTGATTGGATCTCCTGATGTGGAGATCGAGCCGGTTTTAAGTGGTGCATCCAATGAAACCCAAACACCGTTTTTCCATCTGCCGTTTGCAAAAAGAACCTCTCCACTATCGGCAAGATCCTGTGGCAGGTATGTGGCAGCGGGTGCGTCAATTTCAACCATTGCGTATGCTGATTCGGAAGTGCGTCTCCAACTGATCAAGGCCTCTTTCGGGGCAGCATCTTCAAAATCATTCAAGGAATCGCCGTCTGTATTCTCATTGTCGGGATTGGACCCTAACAAGAACTCCTCAAAATTAGTCAAACCATCTTCGTCAGCATCGAGATTTCGGTCGTCTACAAGTGGATTGGAATTCAAAGCTGCCTCTTCTGCATTCACCAGGCCGTCGCCATCAGTATCTGCGTCGGATATTTTGACATGCCAGAAAAGCGAATCGGGAGTGCTACCGTTGGGCTGTGTGAGGACGGCGACGATGCTGACCGGAGTGCCATCGCCGAAGATTGGTTCCTGGACGTTGATCCAAGTTCCGGCCTGAAGGTTTGGCGAGAACTGGAGGGTGTAGAGTTTCCCTGCGAGGGTGGGCCAAGTGATGGTAACTGCTTCAGGCGTCAGAAGGATGGGGTCGCCATTGCCATCAACACCAGAAAAGGTGGCTGGACTGTGAAGGATGTCCGTAGCGACGTGGCCTAAGGGAGAGTTGGCATCAAACGGGTTGGTGCCTGCGATGGCTTCTTGTTGGTTGCTCCAGCCGTCGCCATCTGGATCGCTTAGGAGATCGAGAGTTTCAGGAAGCAGGTCTCCGTCGTTGTAAGCTTTTTCCCAAATGTCGCTGAGTCCGTTTTCGTTGGTGTCGAGGATGGCATGGGTGGTGGAGATGCCAGAGACCAGAATCAAGAATCCAGAGCGGATGGGGAGAAAGGAGCGAAGTGAGGACGTTTTCATCGAGCCTCCTCCTGGGTTTGGGTTTGCTTGGTGGGCTCGATGCGCCAGTGGTTGAGGATGATGTCCTTGGGCTGGGGTGGATGGGCTTTGAGTTCGGCTTCGCGGGCGAGGCGGGCTTGTTCGCGGCCTTGGTAGGCGGCGAGGAGCTTTTCGTATTCGTTGTTGTAGTGATCGTGGAGGGATTGGATGTCGGTAAGGGCTTTTGCGCTGGGGGTGCCGGAGGTGATGGTGAAGGTGGCTTTTCCAGCAGGGAGTTCAGGGATGACCGGAGGGCTGTAGGTGCGTCCGTGCTTGGCGAGAAGGGCGGCGTTTCGCTGGTCGTCGCGGATGCCCCAGGCCATCATAAGGCTGCATTTCCGACCGTCCGAGGTGACGAATCCGGGAAGGCCGGAGAGGAGTGAGAAGTCGGCGGAGGACCAGAAGACGACGGTGTTGTGGAGCTGGTTTTGCTCGAAGGACCAGTAGCGGACGAGGGTGCGGGTAGGCTGGTTCTTCTCGCGATAGACGGTGGCACCGATGGAGAGGTGGTGGATTTTAGGCCAGCTGGCGCGGAGTTCGGCGAGTCGCTGGCGAAATTCAGAGCTGGGCTCGGCGGGAACGATGACCTCAGGCGGAGGAGGGAGCGCGATGGGGGCGATTTCGTGAACGGTGATGGTGCGTCCGCCTTCTTGAAAGGTCTCGGTGCTGACGATTTTCTCGGCGGGTGTAACAAAGCCTGGTTTCGGTGGCTGAGGCGGCGGTGGGGTGCCATCTGGGAGTTTTCCGAGGAGGCGGGCGCTGGACTCGGGTGCTGGTGCGGGCGGGCCTGACGAGTCTTGGGCTTCGAGCGTGGAAGCCCAAAACAGACCAAGCAAGAACGAGAGTGTTGGGATTGCTTTCATGAACTTTCTACAAAGCGGGGTAGGAGAAGCGGTGTGTGGCCCAAGCTGATTAGTGATTCTTGGGTAATAACTGAACGATGGCAATGAGAGGCCGCTAGAGCGCTGTGAATATTTTCCAGTAATCTGGCTGAAGATCAGTTTCAGGCAGTAGAAGCCGTCGGAGTTGAGCCTTAATCTGTTTGGAATTCCAGACAATTCCAATCGAAAAACCGGATAATTGAACGAGGGCATGGACGCTCCTCGAAACATTGTCGGCCCGCAGGTGATGCTGCTCCGCAATGAACTTGGCTGGTCTCAAGAAAAATTTGCCGCTGTCTGTCAACTTCGCGGATGGGATGTATCGCGAGGCGTCATTGCTCGCATAGAAGGCGGTGTGAGATGGGTAGCTGATTTTGAATTGTTGGATCTAGCAGCAGCACTATCAGTCAGCGTGTCGGACCTTTACCCGAAACAAAATCGCGCGGCATTTCGCCCGAAATGATGACTTCTTGGAATCACAGATTCCCCCTAATCTACTGAAAGCGAAAGACATTCAGCTAAAGGATCGGTCTTCCCTTCGGAAGGAGCGGGCCCTTGAGAAATGGGAGCAGGCGTTTTGGGATAGGGACTATCCGTTGGGATAATCGGAGTGTTCCGAAAGAGGGAAGGAGCAGTGGATGTTGAGTTGGGAGCTTACTGCGGCGCTTGGGAGAATTCCAAACCGATGCGGGAACTGAAGATGGGCCTGGCGGAGGCTTTCGTTTTACCCACCGAGCGTTCCTTTTTGAGAGGCCTGTTGCAGATTTGTGGCAGTGGCCGGAGCTGTGCTGGGATTGCCCCTATTTTCTTCGAAATCTACGGCGTCGGCAGTGGCAGGCGCTGCAGCTTGTGGTCCTCGACCTTGAAGGTCTCCGAATGCGAGTAGGCATTTCCCCGGCCGCCTTGGGTGAGCGTGAGGGTGACCACTGCCGGGGCACCCTCCTCGGCAGTGACGGCCTTGGCGGCGGAGTACTTCCCGGCTGCAAGAAACGACATCGAATGGGCAATCGCCCAGCCGCCGGCGACGGGACGGAGCACGATCAGAGATGAAAGGATCGTCGGCGTGGCCTTGGTCGGCGGCGCGGCGTTTGCGAGCAGCAGCACGTCTCCCGTGGAGGACCAGAGGATCGAGACTTCTGAGAACGCCTCTGCCCGGTAGCGGGCCTTCGGGCCGCCGCCGTATTCGGGATATTCCAGCTCCAGGAACGACCGCAGTTCAGGACGCGTGGCGCACCAGGTCTTGTCGGTGAATTTCTGGATGCATTCCTCTGGAGCAGGAAGTGCGGCTGCCGGCTCGGCTTTCAGAAGCAATGGAACAAGCGCGAGCACCGCGAAGAAGAGGGTTTTTAGGTTCATGGCGGATTGCAAAAGGCACTGGAATACGCCGACCGCTGTCCATTTCCTAGCAGCAAACCACAACCATTTTCGGGGGAAGCCCCAGCTCACATCCCGAACTTCAACGGCCCGAGGACATTCAGATACCACTCCCAAAGCTTCCAGCCGCCGAATAGCCAGGTGACGCAGCCGATGGCGAGGAAGGGACCGAAGGGCAGTTTCACCCCGAAGCCGATGCGTCCGATCAGTGCCACGACGATCGCATACATCGACCCGGCAAAGACGCTGAAAAACATCCCGGCCCAGCCGAAATAGGCCCCGATCATCCCAAGCAGGTGGATGTCCCCCATCCCCATCGCCTCGCGCGGAATGACCACCCGCGTGGCCCGGCCTTCCAGCGATTTGATCTCCTCGAACTTCTTCGACGTTCCATCCGGCAGTTCGAAGTCCAGCTCGCGGACCACCAGGCGCCCGCCGGGCAGCGTCTCGCCATCGAGCTGGATCGACTCCGCATCGAGCATCAGCCGGTCGGTCTTCCGGGAAAAAATGTCCCACCAAAGCGTGGTGTCGCCATCGAGGATGAACTCCATCGGCGTATCGGCCGCAGGTCCTTCCTGGATCTTCCAGTCGACCGCTTTTTCAAACTTCTGATCAAGCCGTCCGAAGGCCATTTTCCCCAGCTCCACCACCGCCCAGAGTCCGAAGAAGCCCGAGGCCCAGCCGATGGCCGAGCCTTTCAAGCCATCGACCCAGGTGCCGCCGTCGGTGGCGAGCGACGCCAGTTGAGGCCACAGCGCGCAGGTACCCAGCCCGAGGATCGCACCCGCCCAGGTCAGTTCGGTGGGGATGATCAGGTGCTCGGCGTCGATGAAGGTGATCACCACCAGCAGAGCCAGCAGGATCCACAGCGAAAGGATCACCCACACGAAGGGCGTCAGGATCGGGACCATCGGCAGGAAAAGCCACCACGCGACGGCAAACAGGATCGCGGTCAGCAGTTCGACGGCGAAGTAGCGGAAGGCGATCGGAGCCTTGCAGTCATGACATTTCCCCCGCAGCAGCAGCCAACTGAACAGCGGGATGTTGCGCTTCAGCGGGATGTTCGACTTGCACTTCGGGCAGAACGAACGCTTCGGCTCATTCACCGAAAGCCCGAGCGGCAGGCGGTAGATGGCGACGTTGAGAAACGACCCGATGCAGGCCCCGATGAGGAAGGCCGGCACCAGCCAGAGCCAGTGATCGAGAGGTGGGTAAATCAAAGCGCGCCCATTCAAGGCAGAAGGTTCCAAGCTCCAAGTTCCAAGTTGGGCCTTCAACGTTCGATGTTGGACGTTCGATGTTCGATGTTCCACTCTCCTCCCATGCCCCTGCAGCGCTTCCTCGATCCCTCCACTCCGTCGCTGAAAATCTGCGGCGTGACGCTGGCGGACGATGCTGCGAAATTGGTGGCGCTGGGAGTCGAGGCGCTCGGCGTGAATTTCTGGCCGAAGTCGAAGCGCTACCTCGCCCCCGCGCAGGCAGGCTGGCTGAAGGACCTTGAAGGGAAAATCCTCCGAGTCGGCGTGTTCGTGAATCCGGACATCGGGGAGGCGGTCAGACTCGTGCGATCCGGCCTCATCGACGTCATCCAGCTTCACGGAGACGAGACACCCGAAACCGCAGCTCCGATCCGCGAGGCGGGCATTCCGTTTTTCAAGGCCATCGGCGTCCACGGCGCGGCAGATCTGGATCGCGCCAGCGACTACGGCGCGGACGCCCTTCTGCTCGATGCCCCGGCTCCCGGCGTCTATGGTGGAACGGGAGAAACCTTCGACTGGTCGGTCGCGGCCGCGTTCATCAAACGCCATCCGGCTCTCCCGGTCATCCTCGCCGGTGGCATCGTCCCGGGAAATGCAGCGGATGCACTCGCGGCCGTCCATCCAGCGGCACTCGACGTGGCATCAGGCTCCGAAAGCGCTCCCGGCATCAAGGATTTCGAAAAGGTCAGCGCCCTGCTCGCCGCCGTTCGAATGGGCCGCTGACGCGGAAAGAGAAACCACGAAAGGCACGAAATTTCAAGAAATTAGGGCCAAGTAGGCGAATGCCCCAGCTCTTCTCTCGAGTCTTCTCCCCGCTTCAAACTGAACACTTGAACCTGAAAACTTTCCCCTTCTGGACAAACCACCCCTCCTGTCCCATGGATCACTTGCCATGAACCTTCCCATCTCCACCCGATCGCACCTTTGCGAGACTCCCCGGGAGGAGCTTGCCAACAGCCTCACGCACGGCCTCGGGATCGCCCTCAGCATCCTCGCGCTGGTGGTCATGATTCTCGCCTCGAAGGGCGACCCGGTCCGGCTGGCCTCGGTGTCGGTTTTCGGCACCACCCTGATCCTTCTCTACTCCTCCTCGACCCTCTACCACACGCTCAGCAGCCACCGCGCGAAGGCCTTTTTCCAATGGCTCGACCACGCCTGCATCTACCTACTGATCGCCGGGTCCTACACGCCGCTGACCCTGGTGACCCTGAGCGGTCCGCGCGGCTGGACCCTGCTCGCGGTGGTGTGGTTCCTCGCCCTCGCCGGAGTGATCGTGAAATCCGTATTCACCGGAAAAAAGGACCACTGGATCTCCACCCTGCTCTACATCGCGATGGGCTGGCTGGTGCTGCTGGTGATGGGCCCGCTCACGAAAGCCCTGCCCGCCGCAGGGATCTGGTGGCTCGTGGCCGGCGGCTGTTCCTACACCTTCGGCACGCTGTTCTTCGCGTGGCGGAAACTCCCCTTCAACCACGCGATCTGGCATCTCTTCGTCCTCGGCGGCAGCGCTTGTCACGTGTTTGCCGTGGTCGTCTACATCCTTCGTTGAACCCGTGCCCGAGCTCCCGGAAGTCGAAACCACCCGTCGCGGCATCGAACCCCATCTCGTCGGGGCCGCCTTCACCGAGGCCATCGTCCGCCGCTACGATCTGCGGCAGCCGATCTCCGCTTCCATAGACACGATCATCGGGAAAAAGGTCACCGCGGTCAGACGACGATCCAAGTACCTGATCCTCGACCTCGACGACGCCACCTCGCTGCTCATCCACCTAGGCATGTCCGGCAGCCTGCGGGTGATCGACCCCGCCTCCGATTGGAAAACGCATGATCACGTCGGCCTCACAATCTCCACCGGACGCCAGCTCCGCTACCACGATCCGCGACGCTTCGGCATCGTCCTCCATCTTCCCTCCGGCGATCCCTTGAAGCATCCGCTGCTCGAAAATCTCGGCCCCGAACCGCTCGACGATGACTTCAGCGTCGCGACGCTGGTAAAAGCCTTCGAACGAAAGTCGATCCCGATCAAGGTCGCCATCATGGATGCGAAGACCGTCGTCGGCGTTGGCAACATTTACGCCTCCGAGTCGCTCTTCCGCGCCGGCATCCTTCCGAAAACACCCGCCAACAAGGTCTCGAAACCCCGGCTCACGAAACTCGTCGAGTGCATCCGCACCGTCCTCCAGGACTCCATCACCGAAGGCGGCACCACGCTGCGCGATTTCCTGAACTCCGACGGCCAGCCCGGCTACTTCCGCCAGAAGCTCTTCGTCTACGAGCGAAAGGGCGAACCCTGCCGAGTCTGCGACACGCCGATCCAGCAAGCCGTCATGGGCCAGCGCTCCACCTACTGGTGCCCGAAGTGCCAAAGGTGAGGATGAGGACGGCAAAGGACTTCACCACCTTGCCGTGGACCTCAGTGAAAAGAAAATTCCTGCCCTGAAATAACTATATTTCTCTCGCCGTCACATCTACCGACTTGTTCTGGATTGCATAATAGCGGCTTGATGTAGATTGTGTTGCAGATCTCTCTTTCATAAGCACACAGGCTTCCGTCAGGCCAAACGACAATCTATGTAATTGTCCGACGAAAAATGCAGAACGCCCACAAAGTCGCCGAGCCGAGAAGCATTAGGATACAAACCCACGTCATTGCTGAACCTGATCCACGAGCATAAACGAATTGAAGCTCTGAGAGCATCTTTCTAAGGAAGTCCTGGAGTCCAAAGAAATAGGGTATTGCCATAGTGAGAGCTAATGCCCGCCGACGTGAAACGCTTACTGATACGCAGCCAAAAACAACAAATACCACCGAAACAATCAATTCATGATACAAATATTCTTTATTTTTTGAATATGCCAGAGCTACGGGCATCATCGCCGCCATCACTAGCAACCACACGGAATGCAAGCCAAGAAAGACGAGCTTCATGGTATTCGTTTTGGGGACGAGCAAGTTGCCAGGTGTCTTAGAGTTGTCTTTGCCGAACACTATTGTTGAACGATCGTTCGGGTTCAGGGGATGCTCACCGACCGGTCGGTGAATACGGGCAAAGGCGAGCCGCAAGTCTTGGTTTCGACGACCTCATTCATGGAAGAATTCTGAACCCAAAATGCTGAAGAACCAAGCGGATTGTCGGAGAGGAAGGCTTTGCTGGAGATGGCAAACGATCATGTCGGTTTCTGCGATTCTTCCTGCCCCGGAGGGGTGTCGGACATTAGCCGGGGCGCGTCAGCCCCCGGTTGGTTCGCTCAACGGATTGCGCCCCGGCAGGGGCGCTGGAAGGGCTCACAGGCCCTCGGATTCCGCCGCCCCTGCCGGGGCTCCATTTCATTTGGGTGCCTGATCCGGTGGCTGACGCGCACCGGCTAATTTCCATGGTCCCGCTGGGACAAAGAGAAGAATCAAGCGGTCTTTGATCGATGCCAATGCTGACAGGATTTCACGCCAGCAACGCCTTCACCACCTTGCCGTGGACGTCGGTGAGGCGGAAATGACGGCCTTGGAATTGATAGGTCAGCTTTTCGTGATCGAGGCCTAACAGATGGAGCAGGGTTGCCTGGAAATCATGGACGTGGACTCCGTCCTTCACGACATTGAAACCGAGTTCATCGGTCTCGCCATGGGTCAGGCCCGGCTTCACGCCGCCACCGGCCATCCAGATTGTGAAGGCGTAGGGGTGGTGGTCGCGGCCCCACTTCGGACGATCATTGAAATCGCCCTGGATGAAGGGCGTGCGACCAAACTCACCGCCCCAGATGACGAGCGTGTCATCGAGCAGGCCGCGCATTTTCAGATCCTTCACCAGCGCCGCGCTTGGCTGATCGGTGTCCTGGCACTGGGTGTAGAGTTCGGTGGTGAGGCTGCGATGCTGGTCCCATCCGGCATGCATCAACTGCACGAAGCGCGTGCCGCGTTCGATCAGGCGGCGGGCCAGCAGGCAGTTGCGCGCGAAGGTTCCGGGCTGGTGGACCTGCGGGCCATACATGTCCAGCACCTCCTTCGGCTCCTGGGAAAGATCCGCCAGCTCAGGCACGCTGGTCTGCATGCGGTAACCCATTTCATACTGGGCGATGCGGGTGGCGATCTCCGGGTCGCCGAAGTCTTCGAGCTTCTTTTCATTGAGCCGTGAAATGCCATCGAGCATCTGTCGGCGCAGCGCCGGACTCACCCCGGCGGGATTGTTGAGATAAAGCACCGGGTCCTCACCGGGATGCAGTTTCACGCCCTGATAACGCGAGGGCAGGAAGCCGGAACCCCAGTAGGAATCGTAGAAGATTTGGCCGCAGGTGGTGTCCTTGTTGACCGAGGTCATGGCCACGAAGGCCGGCAGGTTCTCGTTCAGGGAACCGAGGCCGTACGAGAGCCAGGAGCCCATCGAAGGACGGCCCGGAAGCTGGTTGCCGGTGAGGAAAAAGTGGATCGCCGGGGCGTGGTTGACCTGCTCGGTGTAGAGGCTTTTCACGAAGCAGAGTTCATCGGCGATCGACGCCGTGTGGGGCATCAGCGAGCTCACGGTCGCGCCGCATTTCCCGTGTTTCTGAAAAGGCTCCAGGGCTCCGAGCAGCTTCTTGGCAGCGGACTTGTCGGTCATGGTGCTGAAGCGCTTTCCCGCGACGAAGCTGTCGGGAACGATCTGGCCGTGGCGCTTCACCAGCTCCGGCTTGTGATCGAACAACTCGACATGACTCGGCGCACCATTTTGAAACAGGTAGATGACCCGCTTCGCCTTCGGGGCGATCTGCGGCAGCAGCGGCTGCTCGCTGCCAAAGGCGTCGCGTCCCAGCAACGAAGCCAGCGCGGCCATGCCAATGCCGTTCGCGCAGCGTCCAAAGAAGAAGCGGCGATTGACGAGGAGCTGGCGTTCGGTGATCGGGTCCATGCTACTCCTTGGTCAGGGTTTCATCGAGGTTCAGGATCGAGAGGCAAACGGAGGCCAGCGCCGCGTGATCGACCGGCTCCAGCGCGGGGTCCAGCGGCGAGTCACCGTTTTTCAAAAAGGCTTGGGCCGCCGCAGGGTCCGCGGTGAAGGACTGGCGGGCTTGTTGGAGGGAGTCGTTGAGGATGGCGGATTCGTCCTTCGTCGGCAGTCGTGAAAGCACGATCTGGAAGGCACGGTTCAGTCGCGCGGATGGGTCCGCACCGGCCTCCTTCATGGCCCTGGAAGCCAGCAGTCGCGCGGCTTCGACGTAGGTGGTGTCATTCAACATCGCCAACGCGTGGAGCGGCGTGTTTGTCCGCGCCGGATTCACGGAGCAAATGTCACGTCGGGCGTTGTCGAAGAACATCGGCGGGGCGCTGATGCGACGCCAGAAGGTGTAAAGACTGCGGCGATAGAGCGCATCGCCCTTGTCGCGGACGTACTTCACTTTCCCGAAGGTCGCCTCCGGCCAGAGGCTTTCCGGCTGATAGGGTTTGACCGGAGGCCCGCCGATCGTGCGACGCAGCGCACCGCTGTCGGCCAGCGTCTGATCGCGGATCATCCACGAAGGCAAGCGGAACCGCGGACCGCGGGCGAGCAGTCGGTTGGCGGGATCTTTTTCCAGCGCGGCCGCTGTCACGCGTGACGACTGGCGATAGGTGCGGCTGGTGACGATCAGGCGCAGCAGGTGCTTCACATCCCAACCGCTTTCCATGAACTCCGCCGCCAGCCAGTCGAGCAGCTCCTGATGCACCGGCAACTCGCTCTGCATGCCGAAGTTTTCCGGCGTCTTGATCAGGCCGATCCCGAAAAGGTCCTGCCAGAAGCGGTTCACCGTCACCCTCGCGGTCAGCGGATGATCGCGCGACACCAGCCAGCGGGCGAGGTCGAGCCGGTCGGGAACGTCCCCACGTTTCGCGAGCGGAGGCAGCACGGCGGGCGTGTTGACCGTGACGGGCTCCAGCGGCTTGTCATACGAGCCAACGGAAAGGATGTGGCCGATGCGGCGTTCCTTGCGATCCGCCATAACCATGACTTTCGGGATGGTGGCCTTCAGCGACTTGAGTCGGGCATCGAGGGCTTTCTTCTCGCTGGTCCATTTCACGAACTCGGCGTCCGTCATTTCGTAGGCCTCACGGATGAGCTTCTTCTCTTCCGCCGTGCGGGTAGAGGGTTCCTTCGCGAGCACTGCTGTTAGAGGCGTGGATTTTCCAGACAATGCAGGAGCTGCCGCCCCGGTGATCGAGAGCTTGAAATGTCCGAGCGTGTGCTGGGCATGCGAGGACTCGTGGCGGAGGGTGATTTCGAGGGCGCTGTCGGCGTTGAGATCGAGCGCCTCCGAGAGATGGAAAACGGCTGCGTGATCGCGACTGATCGGCTTGCCATCCCAGATCGCCCAGCCGCTGGCCGGGTCGTCGTCGAGCGCCCGCTGGATCTTGAAAACGCCGCCTTGCTCGTAGGTCGCCTCGGCGCGGCTGAGGGTAAGTCGACGAGCTTCCGAACCCGGAGTCGTGACGCACACCTCGAAGCCGGTGAGCACGAAATTTCCGCTGTCCGAGCGGGCGATGCCGCCCTGGGTCATGCTCGGGTGGCGCAGCGCATCGAGCTTCAAGGCCGTGTAGTGACCGGCGGGAATCCGGGTCGTGACTGTGTAGACCGCCTTGGCTGGATTGGGGCCATTGGTCAGCACAGACTGATCGGCTTGAAGGACATACTCGGCACCTGTCAGAGCCTCCGGCTTCAGCACCTCCCATGAGTCTGCCGAAAGCGAGCCGCGCTGCTGGTCCTCCCAGGCCGGCTGACTGGCGGTGAGTGAGGATTTCTTTTCCGCGAGTCGGCGGTCGAGCTCCTCGGCCTGACGAGTGGCTGCGGCGAGCTCCTGCTTCTGGGTTTCAGAAGATATCTCCAGCACTGGCGGAGTTTGAGGATTTCCGCCGCTGCCATCGACCGGGGTCTGGTTGAAAAAGTCGAGGAACTGGTAGTAGTCGCGCTGGGTGAGCGGGTCGTATTTGTGATCGTGGCAGCGGCAGCAGTTCAGCGTGAGGCCCATCCAAACGGTGCCGGTGGTCTCCGACATGTCCATGGCGTAGTTCACGCGGTTTTCCTCGGGGATGCTGCCGCCCTCGCCGTTGATCGCGTGGTTTCTCAGAAAGCCGGTGGCAAGGATCTGCTCGGGCGTGGCGTCCGGCATGAGGTCACCGGCGAGCTGCCAAATCGTGAACTGGTCGTAAGGCAGGTTCCGGTTGAACGCGGCGATCACCCAGTCGCGCCAGGGCCACATCGTGCGATCCAGGTCATTTTGAAAGCCATTCGAGTCGGCATATCGAGCGGCATCGAGCCAAGGCCAGGCCATCCGCTCGCCGTAGGCCGGGTCGGCGAGAATGCGGTCGACCAGACGTTCATAAGCATCCGGTGCCGGGTCTGCGAGGAAGGCGGCCGTCTCCTCCGGCGTCGGTGGCAGGCCACGAAGATCATACGAAAGGCGGCGAATCAGGGTCTCCTTTTCCGCCTCCGGCGAAAGGCTGAGGCCCTCCTTGGCAATGCGCCTGAAAACGATTGAGTCGATCGGATTTCCGCCGTCCTTCGGCACCTCCGGACGGGCGACGCGTTGCAGGGTCCAGTGTGGCTGATACTCCGCGCCGCCCTCGATCCAGCGTTTGATCCGTTCACGCTCGGGCTGGGAAAGGCTCAGGTGCGAATCCGGAGGCGGCATCACCTCATCCGGGTCCTTCGAGAGGATCCGCTGCCAGACCAGCGACTCCGCAAGCTTTCCCGGAATGATCGCCGCGCCGCTCTCGCGCTTTTCAAAGGCACCCTCCGGCGTATCGAGCCGCAGTTCGCCCTTTCGCGCAGCGGCATCCGGGCCATGGCAGGTGAAGCAGCGGTCCGACAACAGCGGCCGGATGTCGCGGTTGAACTCCGGCACTTCCTCCGACGCGAGCGCACCCGTTTTCAGGGCGAACAGCAACAGCGATGGAAGCGCGGAACGATGCATCGGTTCATGGAATACAGAAACTAAATCAGCATCGCAGGGTCCCCGAATCCGATCCCGATGTCAAACACCCGGCCAGTCAGCGACCGGCGATCAGACACCGGTCACGATCTCGCACTTCGGCAGCTTCTTCTTCAGCTCCTCGATCGCGGCGGGCGTGACCTTGGTCTGCCAGAGGTAGAGGTGCTTCAAGTTCGGCAGCACGGCGAGCTTAGCAACCCCGGCGTCGGTCACGGCGGTGCCGTAAAGATTCACCGATTCGAGCTTCGGGAGGGTGATCAGGGTGTCGATCGCGGCGTCGGTCACCGCAGTTTCCGAAAGTCGGATCATGCGCAGGTTTTCCGATCCCGCGAGCATGGCGACGCTCTTGTCGGTGACCTTGGTGGCCGAGAGGTCGGCGGTGACGAAATGCTTCAGCACCGGGCTGAGTTTTTCGAAAGCCTTGTCATCGAGATTCCCGCGCAGCGAAACGGCGGTGAACGTGACGGCGGAGGACTGCTGGGACTCAAAGGTGAGCGATCCCGGGAAATCCTTGGCGAATCCGGCGAGCTGCTTCTTCAAGGCGGCATCGGGTCCGGTCGGCGCGGCGGCGTGCGGGGCTTCGTCTCCGGGGATTTCGACCTTCGCGACGCCGGTCTTCAGGGACACCGGTTGCAGCTTGCCGATGGCCTCCAGCACGTCGGCCGGCGCACTGAGTTCAGCCACCGTCTTCTTTGGATCGCCACCGCTGTTGAGCCACCACTTGATCACGGCCAGCTCATTGGCATTGAGAGGAGTCTTGCCATCCGGCGGCATGCTTTCGTCGTCATCGCGTGGCAGTTCGGCCCGGATGATGATGTTGCTCTTGGCGGCATTTCCCAGCTCGATGCCAGGACCTTCCTTACCGCCCTTCACGAGCAGTTCGTAGGTGTCCATCCGGAACTTGCCCTTGATTTTGTCGGGATTGTGGCATGCGACACAGCGGCGTTCGAGGATCGGCATGACCACCTCCGAATAGACCACCTGTTCGCCTACCGGTTTCGCTGGCTCGCCTTTTTCGCCGCCCTTTTCCTCTTTCACCGGAAGACCGAGCAACTTCCGAATCGGTGCCGGAGCCTCGTCGGTCAGATAGCCCTCGCCGTGAGTCAAAGTGCCGCCATCGTGGCTGGCAAAGGCCATGACGCCGGACGAGCCAAGTAGCGCCAGCTTGTAGAGCCACACGCCACCACCCGCCGCATCCGTCCAGGCCTTGGCGAGGAAGGTCACGATCATGGCCGAGGCGAAAATAATGCCGCCCCACAAATGCCGTGCGGCAGTTTCGGAGCCCTCGTAGCCGCCGCCGTGATAAAGGAGAAATCCTGCGATCACCGCCACCACCGCCGAGGCCGCGCCCAACCCGAGGACCAGTGAACCGGCACCGCTGTTAGGCTTGTCTTTTGAAAAGACCCGCGCGATTTCGAGAATCAACGCCAGCGACACGATCCCGATCGGAAGGTGCAACAGCACCGGATGGAAGCGGCCCAGGAATTTCACCCAGCCTGCCACTTGCTCGCCATCCGGAGAACCGGCCAGCAAAGGCATCGCGACCATCGAGCCGATGGTCAATAGACCCACGAGGGTCAGAAGGGCGGGAGGACGGGTCGTGGTTCCGGAAGAGGCAGCCATAAAAAGTAAGTCGGATACGCGGCACGCTCCTCAATTCTTCCGAAGCAATTCCAGCAAAAAATCAGACGTCGATCGTCTGTCCGTCGCCTTCCACAGCCTTCCCCGGCTTCACCTTGCGGCTCATGAAGGGCACGAAGCGGGAAATGTCGATCCCGAGGTAGCCGAGGGATTTCACCAGCACCACCAGCGCGATCCCCTCATCAATAAAAGGCACCGGATCGGGAACGATTCCCAGTGTCAGCAGATAGCCGCCGGACATCAGAACAGCCAACGTTGCGAGTGCCTTTTTCATCTCTGTCATTCTACTACGCCTACGTTCAGGTGCAACTTGCCAGTGAGTTCCTCGAATTTCAGGCATTCTCCTGAGTTTGCTTGCGTCCGACCTTGCGGCGGGGAGACTCCGGCCAACCTTTCCCCTCCATGGACCCAATCCTTCTCAAAGTTCTCCACCTCGCCGGTGTCCTCGGCCTCTTCACCTCCCTCGGGGCCGTGCTCGCCGGTGGCGGATCCTGCAAGAAATGCGCCTCCATGCTCCATGGAATCTCGCTGCTGCTGATCGTCGGTGTCGGCTTCGCGATCCTGAAAAAGCCGCCGATGGCCCAGCACTGGTGGCAGGTGAAACTCGGCCTCTGGCTGTTCCTCGGCGTGGCCCCGGTGCTTGCCAAGCGCAACATCCTCCCGCGCTGGATGGTGATGACCCTCTGCCTCGCCGCCGGCATCACCGCCGCCTGGCTGGGATTGGCGAAGCCGTTCTAAAAACCTGTCTGAAAAATGGAACTCCCCGATGGATTTGAGCCATTTCGACAGAATTAACGAAATTTTCAAAATTCACAGAATACACCCTTAAACCTTTAAAATCAGGGTTTTCACCGTGTTGTAAATTCTGCGAAATTCTGTAAATTCTGTTAGAAAATGGCAGGCCGTTTCATTCGGCTGGTATTTCGGGAAGGTTCTGAGCGGAATATTCGCCCGCAGCCGACCGTTTGACATCTGGGGACACCTCCCTAGATTGTCGGCCAAGAGATGGCAGACCGTCCCACCGACCTCGACCCGACCTTTCGCAGTCACGCGCCCGGCCAATGGCCCGACGTCACCTCCGAGCAATGGAACGACCCCCGCTGGCAGTTGCGCAACCGCGTCGACTCCCTTGCCGAACTCGAAAGCCGGCTGACCCTCACCGATGAGGAACGCGCGGGCGTGCTGCTGGCTGGAAACAAGCTGGCGATGTCGATCACGCCGCACTTTTTCAATCTCATCGATCCCGAGGATCCGAACTGCCCGATCCGTCGGCAGGTCATCCCGAACATCAACGAAGGCTGGACCGCGCCCGAGGAAATGGCCGACCCCTGTGGCGAGGACAGCCACATGCCGGTGCCGGGGCTGGTGCATCGTTATCCGGACCGGGTGCTGTTTCTTGTGACCGATCGCTGCGCTTCGTACTGCCGCTATTGCACCCGTTCGCGCGTGGTCTCCGGAGTGGGTGAGCAGCATCTCGACACGCAGATGGAGGCCGCGTTCCGCTATCTGGAACGTGCGACCGAGGTCCGCGACGTCCTGCTTTCCGGCGGCGATCCCCTGCTTTTCAGCGATGAAAAGCTCGACAAGATCCTGACCCGACTGCGCTCGATCCCGCACATCCAGTTCGTCCGCATTGGCTCGCGCATCCCGATCTTCCTTCCACAGCGGATCACGCCGGAACTGTGCGCGATGTTGAAAAAGCATCATCCGCTGTTCATTTCCGTCCACACGAATCACCCGCGCGAGCTGACCACCGAAGTCCGCGATGCGCTCGGTCGCCTGGCCGACGCCGGGATTCCGTTGGGCAATCAAAGCGTGCTGCTGGAAGGCCTCAACGACACCGTCGAGATCCAGAAGGCCCTCGTTCACAAGCTCCTCATGTGCCGCGTCCGGCCGTACTACCTCTATCAGTGCGACCTCATCACCGGCTCCTCGCACCTGCGCACCAGCGTCACCAAGGGGCTCGACATCATCGAAGGCCTGCGCGGCCACACCACCGGCTACGCCGTGCCGCAGTTCGTCATCGACGGCCCCGGCGGCGGCGGAAAAATCCCGCTCAACCCTGAATACGTCATCACCCGCGAGCCCGGCCGCGTGATGCTGAGAAACTACGAAGGCGGAGTCTTCGAATACCCCGAACCGACCGTGATTCCGGATGAGGAGCTGGCAAAGCTCCACGACCGCGCGATGGAAACGGCGTGAGGTTTTTGAGAACCTATTTCTCAAAGGCCACTACCATCCTGAAGGCGGAAACACAGGCTGTTTCACCTCATGTTCACGGCGTTCTTTGATCGTGTCCATGACCGTCTTCCTCTCCTCGTCGGTGAAAGTGAACTTCACCAGTGAACGTTCGACCAGATCAGGAGAGAGGATCGCAGAAGGCTCCTGACGTCGATATTTGTAATCACCCGAATAGACTGGGGGGCGAGTGAGTCGTTGGAGTTGCGCGGCTTGCAGCTTGGAGGGCTCGATTCGTCGAATCAGATCAATCGTCTTTTCCGGAAGCCATTTAGCCAAAGCAGGCAGCGCCACCTCTTGAAAATGCGATTTCTGAAGAAGCTCAGGATGTGAATCGACCCACCGGATCGCTTGGTCCGGACTTAATTTGAAATAGCCTCCCACCCACTCTTCGACAAATCGAGCAGTTCGATAAGCTTTCCACTCCTCTTTGTCTTTCCAGCCCTCACCGTCCTTGTCGATCTTGAGCCACCAGGAAATTGCAGCTTCCGGGTCGTGATTCGCCCACTTGGTTCCCAGTGCAATCGGAAGTCGATGCTCCGAAGGATCGTCTGGTGAAAACCATCCAGAGGAGAGATTTTTGGGCCCACTGATTGGGTTTAGCAAAGCTTCCAACTGACGAGACTCAAACTCAAAGTTTACCAAATCCGAAAGCCCATAGTAGTAGCCGCAAGAAGCTTTCATGGAAAGAGCGCGCGGAGCTTTCAAGAGGCGCGCAAAAGCTGAAGCCGCATCCTTGTTTGCCCACGCTCCCATGATCACTTCTGCGGCGAATTCTGGAACCCCGCCATCGGTCAGCTTGCTGCGGCCATCTTCCTCATTGAAGCCCATCAAGTAAGCCCAGGCCTCTTCGGGCTGAATCCTTCCCCAGCCCTGTATCATGCTTGTGGTTAAATAGTTCTTCTTGCCGTCATCATCCGGGCACTTCGAAATTCGGAGAATGGCACCGTGTGGATCGAGTTCGCCAAGGCGCTCATAAAGCTCCTGCCGCATCAAGTCGCGTGATCGATTAGATTCAGTGAGATCAATCAACGCGATGCAGTGCTCCAGTGACAATGCGTCCAGCCATTTGTGGGTCGTTTCGTAATACCGATGTCGTGCCTGGTGATCTTCTGGAACAGGAGGCTTTCGCTTTCCATCAATCAATTCCGCCAGGCAATCACGGGCATCTTGAGAAGTGGATGTGGCGCTTTCCTTCTCGCTCTTCAGTTGCGACTTATCCCCTGACGTTCCACTCGCTCTCCGAGTGTGAAACAAGCCCCAGCCTGCAAACAGAGCAATGATCAACAGGGCAAATAGGATCTTTGGTCGCACGGAGGACAAAGGTTTGGACTGGCTGCACCGAGCTTCAATTTCTAACGAGACGCACCTTTCTCCAGCGAATTGCGGCTCCAACACGAATCGTCATGCCGCCACAACGGGATGATTGATGCGCTGGCGGGCATAGCGGATGGCAGATCTCACATCCTCTTCTTCAAGGTCCGGAAGTTCCTCCAGGATTTGAGGGGTGGAGAGGCCATTCGAAAGCAGGTCCAAGACATCAACCACCCGGATCCTCATCCCGCGAATGCAAGGACGTCCGCCACATTGCTCCGAATTGATCGTAATGCGGGATTCGCTCATGAGGGTGATTTACCCCGATCTGAAAGCACATTCAAGGTTCGGAATTCGGAGACAGTCCGGCCAGGGGCGGAAGCTCAAGCGTCTTCAAGCTCCCAGTCCTCCAACCGCAATCCGTCCACGCGCTGGAATTCCCGCATGTTGTGAGTCACCAAAGTTAGATCCAGCGCAAGGGCTTGGCCACAGAGTTGCAGGTCATACGGCCCGATCCGCTTTCCTTGTTTCTCAAGTTCGAATCGGACCTCAGCCGTTCTGAGCGAAGAATCCCAATCGAAGGGAAGAAGATGAAGTGGAGCCAGGAAGGTCATGACTCGAAGTTCCTCCGCCTTCGGATCGCGACAACGAAAGACACCCGCGAAAAGCTCGAAGACGGTCACCATTGAAACGGCGCAGTCACCCGGATGGACGCCCGCCAACTTCCGAATCACCCGCTCGTTTCTGCGCATCGCGGCGATGCACACATTCGTATCGAGGAGGTAGATCATCCCGGATAATCCACGATGGGAGGAAGGCTCCCTTGCTCTGGCCGGACAAAGGCCTCGTCGTCGATCCCGATGCTTTCAAAATAGCCGTCGGGCCACGTGGTTGCCTTGAGCGGCACCAGCAGCACGCCATCTCCCAGTCGGCGAATCTCAACTTCCCTTCCTTCGAACCGCAGTTCTTTGGGAATCCTGACCGCCTGAGAGCGACCATTGGTGAAGAGCGTCGTCGTTGTCATAGCCCGTCTATACCACCAGCGCCATTCAAGTCAAAACAAGAAGAGTCAGCAAGTTGCGCGCATTCCAATGTCACTTCGTGACGGGGACAACCGTGAGGTTTCGGAACTCGATCTGCATGTCCACGCCGGGATGGACCTGGAGGCCGATCGGGCCTTCGGGGACCGAGGTTTCCGAGGTGTAGTCGAGGACCTTGGTGCCGTTGAGCTCGATGGTGTAGACGTTGCCGGTGACGGTGATTTTGACGTGGTTCCAGTCGCCGACCTTGAGCGCTTCCTTGATGCCCTTGGCCTCGACCGGATACTTGCCGGTCTTGGCGATGTAGGGCGAGCAGGTCATGTCCCTCTTGAGCGAGCCGGAAATGCCAATCTGGATCTGGTCGACCTCGGAACGAAGGAAGAAGCCGGAGTCGATCTTGCCGTTGTATTTGAAGTCCCCTTCCAGCACGAAATCCTTGAACTTCGCATCGGTCCACAGGATCGAGCCCTGCTTCTTCTCGTTGCTCTTGCCGGTGAGCACACCGTCATTGGCGGTCCAAAGCTCAGCAGGCCCCTTGGCGGCCCAGCCGGTCAGGTCCTTTCCGTTGAAGATCGGGTCGGAAAAGGCGGAAAAGGTCGAAGCTCCAACGAGCGCGGCGGCAAGGATCAGGTTTTTCACACCTCCATTACACCGATTCAAAGGCGCGTATTTCAATCACGCATCCGGGTGAGGAGCCGGAACGAACTCCTCAGGCTTAGGGCGGCGGATGCAGAGGCAGCCGAGGAGGTGAAAAGACTGACATGCGACAATAGCCCAAATCGGAGGTCCGTGTGCATGGTTCATACAAAGCGGAACTACACTGAACCCGGCAGAAGAGATCCCCGATATCAACGTCACCAGCCACCAGACCAGTCGATTCCCGGAAAGGAATGGAACCATTGTCGGAGCGAACACCGTTAGGCAGCTCATCATTACGAACGAACTGATGATCAAATACACATGCCACGGGGCTGAGCGCCAAAATCCAAACCGGACAAACACGTATAGATTTTTCCAGATATCCGCCCCGTAAGGCCCAACCCCAGTTTCATTACGGTAGCGCGTCACATGAAACACCACAAAACAAACCAGCGCCGCGATGAAGAAGCCCAGCGCGAGCCGGTTCATCGGGTGCCGGTAGCAGGCCTTGAAGTTCATTTCCGCCGCTGCAGGAACAGGTCGATGCCGTCCACGATGGCGAGCCAGCTGGCCTCGATGATGTTGTCCGAAACGCCGATGGTGCCCCAGGTTTCGTGGCCGTCGGTGGAGACGATGAGGACGCGGGTTTTCGCAGCGGTGGCGTCGTGGCCGTCGAGGATGCGGACCTTGTAATCGACGAGCGTGACCTTGGCGATGTCCGGGTAGAAGGGCAGCAGGGCCTTGCGCAGGGCGACGTCGAGGGCGTTCACCACGCCTTGGCCTTCGGCGACGGTGAGTTCGAGTTGATCATTGACCGAAAGTTTCACGGTGGCCTCGCAGACCGGCGGGTGGCCGTCGCGATACTGGCGGAAGCTGGTGTGGTACTCCTTCAGCTCGAAGGGCTTCTTGTAATGCCCGATCTCGCGGCGGATCAGCAGCTCCAGCGAACCGCCGGCGGCCTCGAAGGAATAGCCTTCGTTTTCCAGCTCCTTGACGTGCTGGAGGACCGACTTCGCCGACTCGGAACCCTTTTCCAGCGGCACGCCAAGCTCGGCGGCCTTGATGAGGATGTTCGACTGCCCGGCGAGTTCGGAAACGAGGATGTTCTGGGAGTTTCCAACTTCCTCGGGACGGATGTGCTCGTAGCTGCGGGCCAGCTTCTGGACCGCGTTCACGTGCATGCCGCCCTTGTGGGCGAAGGCAGTGCAGCCGATGAACGGGGCGCGGGCGAAGTGCGGGTTGTTCGAGACATCGTCCACGAAATACGAGAGATCCCGTAGTTTCTCCAGATGCGGTGCCACCTGCAGGCCCATCTTGAGCTGGAGGATCGGGATGACGGAGGTGAGGTTGCAGTTTCCGGTGCGCTCGCCGTAGCCGTTGATCGTGCCTTGGACCTGAACGGCCCCGGCCATCACGGCGGCGATGGCATTTGCGACCGCGAGTTCGCAGTCGTTGTGGGTATGGATGCCGAGCGGCGTCCCCGGAATGCGGGCGGCGACGGCCTTGCAGATTTCCGCGACCTCGTGGGGCAGCGTGCCGCCGTTGGTGTCGCAGAGCACCAAGGAATCCGCTCCGCCCTCGGCGGCGGCTTCCAGGGTAGCAAGCGCGTGCTCGGGGGAGTCCTTGTAGCCGTCGAAGAAGTGCTCGGCATCATAGACGACCTCGCGGCCGTGCTTTTTCAGATGCGCCACCGTGTCGCGGATCATCGCGCGGTTTTCCTCGACCGTGGTGCGGAGGACCTCCGTCACGTGAAGGGCCCAGCTTTTCCCGAAAATCGTCACGACCGGCGTCTCGGCCTCGAGCAGCAGGCGGACTTGGGCGTCGTCCTCGACCGGGGTGTCGGCCCGTCGGGTGGAGCCGAAAGCAGCGAGTTTGGCGTGCTTGAGCTTGAGGGATTTTGCCTCACGGAAGAACTCGACGTCCTTCGGATTCGAGCCCGGCCAACCGCCTTCAATGTAATCCACACCGAAATCATCGAGCCACTCCGCGATCCGGAGCTTGTCGAGGCCGGAAAGCTGGAAGCCTTCGCCCTGCGTGCCGTCGCGAAGGGTCGTGTCGTAGAGGAAAACCGGTTTGGCGCTCATCGTGGGGCGCGGAGAGTAGGGGGCGATCGCCCGCTAGGCAACCCGCAATCGACCTCTGGAGATCGGGGATCGGGGATCGGGGATCGGAGATTTGCTTCGTCATTCGGAAATTCCTCATTCGTCATTCCTCCCTGACCCCTCAAGTCTTCAAAGCTTCGGCTTCGGCAGCATCACCGGCGCTTCCCAGGCCATCACACCCGTGAGTTGGGTTTCGCGCTTGAAGACCTTGTCGCCGGCGGTGGCGTAGAGGGTTTTCCGAGTCGGGCCGCCGAAGCAGAGGTTCGAGGGCGAACGGGCACCCGCTGGCATCGGCAGGATGAGGTTCACCCGCCCTGGCTGGTCGCAGATCTGGACGCCGATCGCGGTGGCGACGAAGAGCCAGCCTTCCTTGGTCACTTTCAATCCGTCCGCTCCGCTGCGGGGATCCGGGTCGGCCGGGGGCAGGTGGAGATGGTGGTAGGGCTGGACGTTGGCGAGCGAGCCATCGGCGAGTCGGGTGGCGGACCACACATATCGACCGCCGGGATCGGCGACATCGAGGCGCGACTGGTCGGGGGTGAGGGTCACGCCGTTCACACCCCGAAAAGCATCGCTGCCGAGGACCTTTTCCTGGCCGGGACGGATGATCCAGACGGCGTGCTTCGAGGGCTCGGTGGCGTAAATGGTGCCGTCGTGCGCGACGACGAGGTCGTTGGCATTGATGTCCTTCGCATGAACTTTTTCCTGCTTTGTCGCGAGGTCCCAGGAAACGATTTCCTTGCTCCCGGCACGGCATCCGTAGAGGCGGCCATCGGGGCCGAAGGCGAGTCCGTTGGCGGCCTGGGTGTTCTCAAGGAAGACGGCGACCTTGCCATCCGCTCCCACCCGCAGGATCTGGTTTTTTGGAATATCGGTGAAGAAGATCGCGCCCTCCGGCCCCGGAACCGGCCCCTCGGTGAAACCGTGGCCCTCACTGACAAGTTCCCAGCCTTTTCCCGGAACCAGCATCTCCTTCGCGCGACTACGGCAAGCGTCGTAGTTCACCGCGACGGGCTTCGGGAAATCCTTCCACAGCCAGCGCAGCACCTTCGGCATGATCGCGCCGCCGTGCTGGTGGGAATGCGCGCCGGTGCCCCACTCGTGGTTCACTTCGTAGCCGGAGAATGTTAGAGAGCGCTCCATGGCCTGATTCGCCATCCACCAGTCCCCGCAGTAGATGTTGTTGTCGTTCTCGCCATCCTGAAGGAACACGCGCAGGGGCCTCGGCTCGGTCTTTCGGATCAAGGTGGGAAATTCATCCCCGCCGCGCAAACCGACGAAGGTGCCGATCATCGAGTAAACCCGGCGGAAGGCATCGGGGCGATACCAGGCAACATCGAAGGCCGCGATGCCACCGGATGAGGCGCCGCAGATCGCGTGATGGTCCGGGTCCGGGCTTAGATTGCGGATCTTGGAAATTTCCGGCAGCAGCTCGTCGGTCAGGAACTTCGCGTAGTTGCCGTTGGCGGCGTCATACTCATAGCTGCGGTTGAAGCGCGGCTGGGACTTGTCATTCGGAGCATCGACCACACCGGGATCGACGAAGATGCCAATGGTCACCGGCATTTCCTTCGCGGCGATCAGGTTGTCGAAGACGATCGGGATCTTGCTGGCTCCGGTTTCGCTGACGTAGCCGCCGCCATCGAGAAAGACCATCAGGCAGGTGGGCTTCGACGCGTCATACTGGGCGGGCGTGTAGATCCAGTAGCTGCGCTTTGTGCCCGGATAGATCCGGCTGTTGTCCATCGAGAACTTCTCCACGGTTCCTTTCGGGACCCCGTCGTGGCGTTGCGAGGCAGGATCGACCGGATAGGGCCCCTCCGCGAATGCGAGCGGCAGGGTGAGAATGGAAACGAGCAGGAGGAGTTTCATCGTGAGGGAAACAGGACGCGAGCGGGACTTCGGATCTTTCGGGACAGAGGCCGGAGAAATTTCTCCCCTAGACAAAGCCGCCTCCGGAGCCCAAAAGCGCGGACATGAAGAAGCTTTTCCCGATGGAGGTCCCGAACCTCAAACCGCCGCGGGTGGTCGAGGCGATCAAGCATGACGTCCGGAAATACCTGAAGCGCGAGCGCCGCAAGCCCTGCCCGGAAGGCACCGACTTCTGGGACTTCGACTGCCGCACCGGCACGACTGCCGACGAGGCAAAGCCGATGCACGTCGCCGACGTCAACGCCGCGATCGACACCGCATCATCGGAAAACTGGCCGACCCTCTACATCGAAATCCTCTCAAAGCCCGGCCATCGCACCAAAAAAGCCGTCGAACCCAAAGCCGAGCCCGTGGCCGAGGAAGAGTGATCTCTTCCTTGGAACTTGGCCTTTGGAACTTGGTACTTACCCCCCCGGCGGCGTCCGGTCCTCTCCAAAGTATTTCTCACTGCGATAGCGCAGCCACACGCGCAGCACCTGCGGAACCTTCTCCCGTTCCTCTGGCGTGAGGGTCTCATAAAGCGCCATCGCCTTCTCCCGCTCGCCACGACAGGCCCGGTTGTTGTGGGCGTCCCAGTAGCTGCGCGCCACGCGGATGCGGCGACAGACCTCCTTGACGAGGGCCGCGCCGCTGAGGGGCTTCGCGTTGGGCTTCTTCTTCGGCGGCACGGCTTGATCCATGCCGGAAACGGGCGGGTGAGAAAACCCCAAAGCCGACTTTTCGCGAAGCTCCGACGTCGTTAAAGTTCCCGCCACATGGCCTCCTCCCATCCCAACGATCCGCTGCACGGCATCACGCTGGAAACCATCGTGACCCTACTCCAGCAACGCCACGGCTGGGCCGAGATGGGCTACCGGATTCCGATCAAGTGCTTCCTCAACGATCCAAGCGTGAAATCCAGCCTGACGTTCCTAAGAAAGACCCCATGGGCGAGGCAGCGGGTTGAGGACTGGTTCACGCTCGAGGCCATCGAGGCCCGCGAGCGTGGAGGGGATTGATGTTCACTTCACCTGCTTGACTCCCTCGGGCAGCTCGACCTTGCTGACGATGCTGCCGTCCGGCTGCTTGTCGTGGCGGACGCGGATCGGTCCCTTTGGAGTCGGATAAGTTCCTTCGACCCATTTCAAATCACCAAGATGCGGCTCGATTCTGACCTCCGCACAACCCGGTGCCAGCGGCTGGACGCCGAGGACATTGCGGCTCAGCCAAGCGGTCGGACCACCGGCCCAGCCATGACAGAAGCTGTGGCGGAATCCCTTGTAGCAAAACGCACCGAAGTCGCCGTGCAGGTCCTTCTTTCCGGCGGGGACCATCTCGTCGATGCGACCCGCGTTCTTCGTCCAGTCGAGATCGAAGTCCTCCCAGAACGTGGTCGCGCCGAAGTCCAGCATCCCTCCCCAGTATTGGCTGATGAAATCAAGTCCGGTCTCGTAGTCGCCCGCCTCGGCCAGCGCGTTAAGCACGTAGAATCCATAGAAGGTGCTGAGATCCTTCGGCCCATCCTTCTTCAGCACGTTCGCCGAGACCTCCTTCGCGTCGCGGAATCCAGCGAGTGCCAGCAAGGCGGCCGGTGATTTCCTTCCACTGGAGGCAGGCGTGTGGGTGCGGAGTTTCGCCTCGGTCTTCCGGCAAAGCGCGGCCGTGTCGGCATCGCCGAGGATGTCGCTGAGACGCGCGCCGCTGGCCATGGTCTTGGTCATCATCGCCTGAAGACCTTCGTGAACGGCGACCGGGTTTTCAAATGTCGGCCAGTCGAGAAAGCGCATGCCATCGAGCTTTTCCTTTCCATCCTCGGCGACGTAGGTGCTGAGGCGTTTCAGAAGCGCCGTGAGGTAGGCCTGCTGCTGCTTCAGATAGGCGAGATCACCGTTCTGGCGATACCAGTCTTCGTGAATGATGATCCACCACATCGAATACGAGCTGATGCCGTTCATCCAGTCCTTCACGGGCGTCACCTCGCGGATCATGTCAAGGCTGCGCGGCACGACCTCGTTGTAACCGAACACCGAGCTGATCACGCTGACCTCGGGGTGCATGTCGCCGAGCCAGACGAGCCGGTCGCGCTTGATGCCGTCCCACAGATACTCCTGCATGTTGAGGTGGACGGTGTATGCTCCGGTTTTCCAAATCCGGTCGAGGCGCTCGTCGGATGACTTGAACGAACCCACATACGGTATGTCCCGTAGTTGGAGGATGGCACGCACCTGGCTGAGCTGGACCTCCGGTCCGCCCTTGGCCGCGTCGATCCGGACAAAGCGGAATCCGCCGGGCCCGACCGTGGTCTTTCCCAGCCAGGGCAGAACCACCGTGCGGTCGCGCAGCGCGTGGTCGTTCTGGGCTCCGCGCTCGTCGAGTTCGACCATCGTTTCCGCCACCGACTCGCCGAAGCGGATGCGGACTGAGGCGGGGGTCTTGGATTTCGTCTGAGGCGTGAAAAGTTCGAGCACACCCTGGATTTCGACCCCGAAGTCGAGGACCACACCCGCTCCGGGCTTCAGCACCAGCGGGGCCTCGGGTTCGATGAGCACCGCCTGTCCGGATTTCGGCTTGAGCAGGTTGGCGGAGTTCTCGACGTCCTTGCCGGAAGTCCAGACCACCCGCTTCAGGGGAACCACGAAAGTGGAAATCGGACTCTTCTGCGAGCCCTCAGGGACCTGGGCGCGGCAGGGAATGACCGAAACAATGGCGACGAGCGAGATCAGGCGGAGAAGTGCATTCATGGGATGGAGAGGATTGAGTGGCCAGGATTCAGGGGCTGGCGGCCGGTAATAAATGACGAATGAGGAATTCTCGAATGACGAATGCATTCTCTTCCTGACCCCTGGCAACCGACCCCTGGTCCCTTCACCTTCAGGCGCTTACTTGAACAAAATCGGAATGATGAGAATGGCGAGGATGTTGACCACCTTGATCATCGGATTCACCGCAGGACCGGCGGTGTCCTTGTAGGGATCGCCGACGGTGTCACCGGTGATCGAGGCCATGTGCGACTCGCTGCCTTTTCCACCGTGATGACCGTCCTCGATGTACTTCTTGGCGTTGTCCCAGGCTCCACCGGCGGAGGTCATGACGAGGCCGACGAAGAGTCCGGTGACGATCGTGCCAACCAACATGCCGCCGAGCGCCTCTTTTCCGAGACCGGGGATCGCCGCCACGCCGACCACGAAGATCAGCGGCAGCAGCGCAGGCAGGATCATCTGCTGGAGCGCGGCCTTGGTGACGATGTCCACGCACTGGCCATAGTCGGGCTTGTCGCTGCCTGTTAGAATGCCCGGCTTCAATTTGAGCTGGCGGCGGACCTCATTGACCACCGCTCCGGCCGTTGTGCCGACGGCATCCATCGCATAGGCGGTGAAAAGGAATGGCAGCATGCCGCCGATGAAGAGGCCGATCATGATCTTCGGATCGGTGAGATCGAAGTGGAAAACCTGACCGGGCAGGTGGGCCTTGAGTTCCTCGACATACGAACCGAAGAGCACCATGGCCGCTAGCCCGGCGGAGGCGATCGCGTAGCCCTTCGTGACGGCCTTCATCGTGTTGCCCACGGCGTCGAGCTCGTCGGTCACGCGGCGGACGCCTTCGGGCAAGCCGCTCATCACCGCGATTCCGCCGGCATTGTCGGTGATCGGGCCGAAGGCATCGAGCGAGATGATGATGCCGGAAAGACTCAGCATGGAAACGACCGCGACGGCGATTCCATAGAGGCCCGCCCATTCGTGGCAGCCCCAGATCGCGGCGCAGATGAAGAGCACCGGCAGGGCGGTGGCGTGATGGCCGACGGAAAGTCCGGCGATGACATTGGTGCCGTGGCCGGTTTCAGAAGCCAGCGCGATGCTGCGGACCGGCTTGTAATTCGTAGAGGTGTAGTAGTTCGTGATCCAGACAGTGGCGAAAGTCATCACGATGCCCGCCAGCACGCAGCCGAAGATCGCCGAGGAATCCGCAACCTTTCCGGCGAAATCCACCGGATTTGGAAACAGCCAGCGCGTCACCGGAAACAGCAGCACGGCGGTGACAATGCCGCTGATTGTCACGCCGCCGAGGAGGGCCTTGGTGGCGTCCTGCTTGAAGAGGTTCACGTAGAGCACGCCGAGCACCGCGCCGATGATCGAGATCCCGCAGATGACGAAGGGAAAGGCCAGCGACGCCACGCCGCCGTGGGTCAGATGGCCGACCAGCACGCCACCGATCAGGGAAACGGCATAAGTCTCGAAGACGTCCGCCGCCATGCCTGCGCAGTCGCCGACGTTGTCGCCGACATTGTCCGCGACGGTGGCCGGATTGCGTGGATCATCCTCCTGAAGATGCTGCTCGACCTTGCCGACAAGATCCGCGCCGACGTCCGCCGCCTTGGTGTAGATGCCGCCTCCGAGACGGGCGAAGACGCTGACCAGAGAGCTGCCGAGCGCGAGGCCGATGAGCGAGTCGATCGCCGCCTTCTGATCATTCGTGAAATGCAGCACCGCGAGATAGAATCCGCCGACCGAGAGCAGGCCGAGCGCCACCACCAGCAGGCCGGTCACCGCGCCGCCGTTGAAGGCGACTTTCAGGGCCGGATGGGAACCAATCGAAGCCGCCTGGGCCGTGCGGACGTTCGCTCGTACCGCCACCAGCATGCCGATGAAACCGGCGATCAACGAGCAGACCGCGCCGATCACGAAGCCACCGGCCGTGGTCCAGTCGCGAAGGAATCCGACCGCCACGAACATGACCGCCGCAATACTCCCGACGGCGACCAATTGGCGGCTCAGATAGGCCTTTGCACCGGCCTGGATCGCTGCGGCGATTTCCCGCATCGCGGGGTTGCCGCCATCAGCGGCCAGGACCGAGCGGATGAGAAGAAGGGCGGTGACGAGGCCGACGGCGCCGAAGCCGAGCGACAGGGGGATTCCGTGTTGGGTGATCAGTTCTTGCATGCGGTTGGGTTTGTACGATTTCCGTTGTCGGTTAGGTTGAAGGTTCACCTCCTTCTGACAAGAGGAAATCGCAGGGACCTACCGCAGTTTGGAGGCCTCACGGCAGGCGTGTGGCCTGGTAGTAAAGCAGCTTGCCCTCGATCGCGCCGCCGTCCTCGGCCTGCACTCCCGAAAGGTCGATGCGATGGATCAGCCCAGCGCGCGCCGAGCACTCCAAGCTCAGCACCTGCTTGTCCTGGCTCAACGTGAATCCGCTGACTGGAAGGCTTGCCTCGTCAGTCTTCGGCGAGCCGTAGGCCTGATGATACTTGTATCCGAACACATCCACCAAGGGAGCACTGGCAAGTGCTTTCACCGGGCGGTTGAAACGGATCGAGAACGCCTGATGGTCGCCGCTTTTTGAAAGCTTCACCGACTGCGCGATGAGCGGAGTCTTTTCAGCCAGTGTCACCTTGACGAGGCCCTGATCGCCCGCCCAGGAAAGATGGGTCTTTCCGATCCACAGCGCTCCATCCATGCCGAACGCAAGACGATGGCTGCCATTGCCGAGATCGGTTCCATCCATCATCGGGACCAGCGTGCCCTGGCGGAAACCACCCACATCATCCGGCAAAAATCGCACCAGCCGCTTCTGGTTCATTTCCCCAATGACCACCTGACCCTGATAGTCCTTCCACGACTTCGGGAAGGCCACCGGCTGGGTCGGCGAGTTCGCCAGATCGCCCTGCGGAAAGCGTGCGGATTCCTTGACCCGCAGCTTGTCGAGTTCGTCGACCGGTAGCTTCAGCGGATCACCCTTGTCCCAGCCCGGGGTCCACACCAGCGACGCCGGATGGCCGTGAAAGCCAGCCTTCTGCACAACATAAAGCGGCGAGGTGCCGCGCCAGTCGCCCTGGTTGTCGGTGACGAGCAGATTCCCGGCATCATCAAAGCCGATCCCATCCGGCGAGCGGAAGCCGCTGGCGTAGGGCTCCATCTTCTTGCCATCCGGGGAAAGCTTCAGCAGCCAGCCGCGCCACTCGACGCGTGCATACATGCGACCGGCCTTTCCGGCCCGCTTTCCGAAACCTCCATCAGCCAGCATGCCCGCGCGATCAACATCGCCGATGTCCGACCACTTGCCGCGGATTTCGGGACGGATGCCTGCTCCGTTCGAGGCCACGTTCAGTCCGATGTAAAGCGAACCATCCGGCCCCTTCGCGGGGCCGAAGGCGAACTCGTGGTAGTTCCCGGTCATGCCGAAACCATCGAAGACCGTTTCATAAACATCAGCCTTCCCATCGCCATCACTGTCTTTCAGACGCGTCAACTCGGCGCGCTGCATGACGAGGATCGAGGTCGGAGATTCCACCAGCAAGCCCAGCGGCTCGTGCATGCCCTCGGCAAACGACGACCAGGCCTGGGAAGCAGGGTCGAAAATCTGGACCTCGCCGCGATGGAAGGCTGCGACCACGCGACCGTCCGGCAGCACATCCATCCCGCCGATCTGCGGGTCGATGCCTGCGGGGTTCGGCATGCGTTCGATCTTGAAATCCGCCGCGTGCAGGGCAGAACAAAGCGCGAGAGCCGCGAAGTACGAGAGTTGCCGTATCATTTCCAGTGGAGAGTGAGGGTGAAGGACTTCGCCTGGGCGGCGGTGAGGGAAAGACCACCGGTGGTCGACTCGGCACGCGCTGGCGCGGCGACCTCGATCTTCAGCGGCGGAGCGTTTTCGATTTCAAAGACGCGCTCGATGCCGCTGCCATCCGCCAGTGGCCGGATCGTCTCCACCACCTGCATCCCACCACGGCTGTAGCGGAACGAGGGCAGGCCGTCCTTGGTCGAGTAGCCGATGAATTTCACGCTGCCCTCAGAGCCTCCGATCAGGGGAAAAGCCGACTCGCGGTAAATGATCTCACCATCGATCGCCGCCTGCCTGCTGCCATTTCCGCGCCAGTACTCGGAGGCGTTGATGAAACCGCCTTTCCAGACGTAACGGAGGCGACACTCGGTGGCATCGAAGCAATACGAAAGATCCCCCGGCAAGGCCACCGCGATGGCGGCGGGTGAGGCTTCCGGCATGAACATCCGCTGCACCTGTGGGCGTCGCACCATCGAGCGCGGCACGGCGAACACATCGACCGCCGGGGCCTTCACTTCCTTTTTCCCGGCCGATTCCGAAAGGATGTAGGCGTGAATCTGGCGCAGCGCGGGCTCGCCGACCGCCACCATGGAAGGCATCTCGATCCCAGCGAGACGCTTGCGACCGGGCTTCATGCACCACTGCACGAAGCCGTCCGGATTGGTGCGGTAAAGGCCTGCAATTTCCACCAGCGAGGGGCCGACCAGGGCGTGATCGACCGCGTGGCAGGCGGAGCATTGAACCTGAAAAACGGCCTTCGCGTCATCCGCATGGGCGAGACCCGCTGCGGCGCTGAGGAGGATGAAAACGGAGGATACCTTCATGAAGCGGATTGTCCTCTACGTGTAGAAGTGAATCCAGCTTGCACAAGGTTATTGGCGGCTCATCCGCTCTACGAGTGGGGCAGGCAGTGTCGCCGTGTTCCGTGACACCCAGGTCCGGGCGGCGTCCGCGTCCTGCTTCATCCAGCCGCTCACGTAGCGGTAGTAGTAACCTTCGCGGGACTTATGATCGGAAAGGGTGGCCACGAAATCGAGCGACTGCTGCGGGGATGAGCGGAAGCTTTCCTCGATCAAAATGCGGCGCGCTCCATCGAGATCCGGATTGTTGCCGAGCCCTGAAAGCCACTGCGCGGCGGCGACGGGATCCTGCTGCGCATAAGTCCGGGCGATGCCCTCCGCCGCTTCAGTGCGGGTGTCTTCCGGCAAGCCCTCGACCCACTTGCGCGCCGCGGCGAGGTCGGTTTTGGCCCAGGCATCAGAGACGGTTTCAGAAACATCACGCCGCGTCTTGGTATCGGCGATCGACGCGTTCCACGCTCCTGCCTGCGCCGGGTCGAGTTCCGCCAGGCTCCGGGCCATGCTGCGCGAGGCCTGGCCACGCAGGCCTTCGTCGGAAATGGCGGACACCCAGTTGCTGGCGTAGTCGAATCCGTACTGCGCCACGTAGGGCTGCATGTCGCGCAGCGCCCGGTTGCGGGTCTCCCCTTCCATCTGGGAAAGATAGTCGCGCGCCAGTTCCGGGTTCGTCATCGCGATGCCCCGCGCGGCCCCGAGAATCCAGTTGTTGACGTCGCCTCCGCCCTCGTCCTTGGCCGTCGCCGCCCAGGCAAAGGCCGCCTGAGGATCCTTCGAGGCCCAGGTCGAGACGGCGGTTTCCCGCTCCCAATCCTCCGCGCCGTTCTGCTGGAGAAACCCGAGCGCCGAGAGCGGATCGCGGTCCGCCCAAGCCTGCAAGACCAGCGAACGCTCCGAGCCCAAAATCTTCGACGAAGGCGATAGGCGGAGCTGCTCATACACCGAGGCGAACTGCTCGACCGGCAAGCGATCCAGATACGCGAGCAGTTTTTCCGTCCGTTCCAGCCGGTTCGTGGACGAGAGGATTTTCGAAAGATCCTGCTCAGTCGCGCCGGATTTCGAGCTGCGGGCCGATTCGCGGCTGCGGGCGCTGCGTTCCTCCGAGGAAAGGCCACCACGCGAATCACGCCCACCGGATTTTCCGGATGCCAGCGACTCGCCTGCCGACCCCGCATCCGCACCCGGCGCACTGACCCGACCGATCATCACACCCGCCGCCAGCGCCAGCCCAAGACCACCGGCCGTCCAGGTCCACGAGGGAAGTTTGGAGAAATTCATGCGGACAAGACGTTCCGGCGGGGCGATTCATTTCAACCCGTATTCATCGGGCTCTTTCAATCCAGGACGCGAAAGCGTCATTAGCCCCATTCGCTGCGATCCACCTTGTCGACGGATTTGGTGCGGAAAAATCTGAATCCACGAGTATCGACTCTTTTTACGACCCCCTTCAAAACTCCCGAGCCCATCAATCCAGCAGATGCAGGAGCGCTTTCGTATCGGTCGCGTGGCGGAGGGCGGTCTCGCGGTCGATGACCCGATCGCGAACCAGCGTGGCCAGCGAACGCTCGAGCGTGACCATTCCGTCCTCGCCGCCGGTAAACATGGCGTTGCGCATGTAGTGGTCCTGACCTTCACGGATGCCATTGGCGACAGCTGGCGTGACGAGCAGTTTTTCGATGGCTGGCACCAGTCCCCCGGCCCGCGCAGGGACGAGACGTTGCGAAAGAACGGCACGCAGCGATAAAGCCAGCTGAGTGCGGATGAGCGATTGCTGGTGCCCTGGAAACACATCGACGATGCGGTTCACCGCAGTCGAGGCACTGCCGGAGTGAAGGGTGGCGAGAACGAGGTGCCCGGTCTCCGCCGCTGTGAGCGCGGCGGCGATTGTATCGAGGTCGCGCAGCTCACCCAAAAGAATGACGTCCGGGCTTTCGCGCAGCGCCGCGCGGAGACCGGAGGCGAAGCTCTCGACATTGCTCCCCACCTCACGCTGGTGGATCATGCACTGGATCTCGCGATGCTCGTATTCGACCGGATCCTCAATCGTGATAATGTGCCGCGCGCGCGTGCGGTTGAGGTGGTCCACAAAGGCAGCAAGGGTGGTCGATTTCCCAGAACCCGCGATCCCAGTCACCAGCACCAGTCCATTGGGAAACGTGGCCAGCTGATGCAGGTCGTCGGGAAGCGAAAGCTCCGAGAGCTGCGGCGCGCGACGACGGATCGGACGCAGCGCGGCCGCCACGCCATCCAGATGCCGGAAGACATTGATGCGGACTCGACGCGGACCGTCCGGCAATTCCCAGCGAACGGCGAAATCCACACTTCCGGATCGTTCGAGTTCAGCGCGTGCGGCTTCATCCGGCAGCATTCCGAGAATTTGCGCGCGGCTCGGCGCATCGGCATCAAGTGGCGTGATGGCACCAATGCGCCGGATCCGCGGCGGCTTGCCCGATGACAGGAAAAGGTCCGACGCGTTCTGCAGCAGCGCTTGGTCGAGCAGGGCCAGCAGCTCGGGATCAGGCCGGCCTGATTGCGCTTCGTTCCTCACCGCCTCAACCGGCAGTGGAGCGGCCGCCGGTTGCGTGAAGCCCGCCACGGCACGGGTCAGCGGATCGTCCTCGACCGGCTCTCCACGCGGGGCCGCCCCCAACGTATGGATCTCGATCCGAAACTCCGGCCCGCCCGACTGGACCCGGTAGCCGAACTCAACGCCATCCGCCGCCCGGAAGTTTCCCTCAGGCCGTTCCTCCTCGCCAATCATCTCGCGCGAAATCCGCCGCAACATGTCCTCTCTCAACGCAGGCATCGAAAGTTCAATCGTCTCGCCTTGCTTCAAAAGGAAAGGCACACGATCGGAAACCAGCACTAGCCTCTCGGCGCGCCGTTCCACCATCAGTTTCAAAAAAGTGTCGAGGATCGCCATGAGTTCGATTGCGGAGGATTATCCCGCCGCTGCAGTAAACCCGGAGAAGTTGGATTTCGTTTGTAGGAACAAGGAAACCGTCTTTCCAAGGGATTTCCCGAAATCGCTCCACCCCTCCCGAAACATCCCAGAACAACCCTCAATCCACTGCTGGAGTAACAACGGTCGGACCACGAAGCGTCGTCGAACTCTCACGACGTAGCCAAATAAAAGTAAAAGGGGGCAGTCCTCGCGAAATCACATTTTCATGGGAGAGAACGAGGGGAATTTGATGGCGCGAGCCAGACGCTATTCAGTGCCTTGAGAAATCCTGATTTCTGAGCTCCGCCGAAGCCGTAGCATGCGCGTCATGCAACTATTCACGGCCCTTCTCGGATGCCTCCTCATTCTTTCCGCGCGGGCGGCCATCAACCCGACGAATGTTTGGTCAGAGCATTTGTATTCGCTTTTAGACCTTTTCTAGGGGCCGTCTGATCGACCGCGCGCGGCCCCAGACGCAAGGGTGGTGCAGATCCGGGATTGCAATCCGGAGGGAAAAGGGTGGAATAAAGTAGCGTCGGATTCTGGGAGTTCAGGGTCCGTAAGGTTGCCACCGCCATGTCCCATTTCGACCCCGCATTCATTCAGGAAGTCCGGCAGTTGGCCGGGGAGGGCAGGAAGATCGAGGCGATCAAGCTCATCCGCTCGCGGCAGCGGATGTCTCTGGCGGATGCGACCGATGCCTTGAAGGCGATTCTGCATGGTGGGGATCCGAATGCGGTGCTCCGCAAGCCGGTTTCCGGGGACGGGCTGCGCTTCGGCGGGCGGCGGCGGATCGACCGCACGGCGCTGCTTTGTTTGCTGATTTTCCTGATCGTCGGTCTCGCCTTGATCGGTGCGGCCGCATGGCTGGGGAAGCGCGAGTATGATTTGAAACAGCGGGGGGTGGCGGTGCAGGCGAGGGTGGTGGAAAATCTGCGGGAACGGCGGGGCTTCACGCCGGTGTTTGCCTTCGAGTGGCAAGGCAGCGAGCGAAAGGTGGTCAGCCAGGTGACCAGCAGCGTGAGGGGCAAACCGGTTTACGAAGTGGGCGAAACTTTGGGACTGCGGGTGGACCCGGCGAGTCCGGAGAGGTTTTCAACCGACGATTGGTTCACTTCCTGGTTTGCGCCGACCCTACTCGGAGGCATCGGCACCGTGCTCCTGCTGGTGGGCGGAGGGGTGAGTTTGATGTTTCTCCGGCGCTGAGCGGGAGGGCGCGGATCACCAATCGATGCTCTGCCCGCGGGTCTCGATGTGGGTAAAAAGGGGGCCGCACGTCGCAACATGGTTCCGATGAACGCAGCTGTGAGCCGTGAGAAATCCTGATTCCTTTGCCGCGCCGGGACCGTAGGATGTTTGTGATGCGACTTTTCACGGCCTTTCTCGGATGCTTTCTCGTTCTTTCCGCACGGGCGGAGGTTGAGGCGTTGAAGGCCGAACTGATCTCGGAGGCCGCTAAGGTCGCGCCTGGGGAGACGATTGTGGTCGGCCTGCATCTCCAGCATCCGCCGGGAACGCACACCTACTGGAAATTTCCCGGCATCGTCGGGCTGGCGACGCGGATCGAGTGGTCGCTGCCGGAAGGCGTGAAGGCCGGGGAAATCCAATGGCCTGCCCCGCAGAAGGTGATGATGGCGAGCTACGAAACCCAGGGCTACGAAGGCGAAACCCTGCTGATGTGCCCGATCACGCTGCCCGCCACCTTTCAGGAAAGGACCCTTGTCCTGAGCGCCAAGGTCTCATGGATGCACTGCGGAAAGACCTGCCATCCGGCGACCGACCAGCCGTTTTCCATCACCTTGCCAGTGGGTCCCATCGCAGAATCAAATATCGTCAATCTGCCCATCTTCCAAAGATTCAGAGCGAAGATTCCTTCCGCCGCGACCGAATGGAAAAAGATCTCCGTGGAACGAAAGGGTGACAAAATCATCCTCACCCTTGAGCCCGTGCTGCGTGAACGTGACCCGCTTTGGAATGATCACCCTCCCATCCGCTTCTTCACCTCGGACGGGCAGGTGGACTCCGATCAGGAGCAGAAAGTGCGGGCCTCTTCAGAAGGCGTGATCGTCATGACCCTGTCCGCCTCTACCACCGGGCCAAAGAATCCCACGACCCTGCCGGGCGTTGTTGAGATCCCAACTGGTAAGACGCCTCTTTACGTTGAGATCAATCCCAAGTATTGAAAGC
>JANOKL010000115.1:0-4796 GCA_031419215.1 Luteolibacter sp.
AGCGGTTGCTCCTCGCAGGTGATGGCGAGGACGTCTCCCTGAGAGGTCAGGTCGATCCCCTTCGGTCCGCCTTCCTGGGGATTCACGTGGCCTTTGAGAAAGCGTTCCTGATTCAGCACGAGCAGCGAGGCGACGGGTTCGTGGTCTCCGCTCCATTCGCGCTCCTCCGAGTCATAGACATGCACATAGGGTGCCCCGGCGTCGGCGGCGTAGAGGCGTCGGCCATCACTGGAAAACCGGATGCCGTGGGGATAACCGGCGTTGAGAAGGTTTCCGCCTGCCACCGAAGTGGGCTTCAGGTTTGTCCGCCGATCGAACATCAGCACGCTCTTGGTGTTGTGGTTGCTGACCGCCAGCCAGGACTTGTCGGGAGTGATCGCGATGCCGTCCGGAATTTGCAGGCCCTCATTGAGAAGGATGGAATTGTTGGGAAGGCTGAACCCGGCGCGCAGCGGCAGAATATGGCGCGTGATCCGGTGGCTGTAGTTGTTACAAACCAGCACCTCGGCCTGCTCGCGATCGTGCTCGACGACGCAGAGTGAGCCCGGGGAGTTCAGCTTGTGGAGAAGGCTGGCCTGCCGGATCTCCTGGAGTGGTTGGACGTGATGAAGACGGTTTCCCGGCGTGCGCTCAGGGATGGCGAACAGCGTGAGACTTCCCTTGCGGTTGGCGACAAGCAGCAGGTTTTCTCCGATGAAATCCAGCCCATGCGGTTGCCGGATGGCGTCCGATCGGATCTCAAGGTAATCACTGATCCGAACCACTGGCCTGGACGATGAGCGGTCGATCTCGATGTCGAAAAGGAAGCACGCGTTCTTGATGTAGGCCGCAATGGCGAGTCGCCGATTGTCTGGGGAAAAGCGCACATCCTCGGTGCGCCCCATGCGGGAAAGCACCTCCACCACCTCGGTGGGAGCGACGACTTCTATGCCCGCTTTTCCAGCGTCGAACGGAAGTTCATGATCGACCATACAACAAATCGAATATCGCCCGGTTACATCATGATCGCCTTGACCGGCTTCGCGGGTTCCACGCCGGTAAGCTTGTAGTCGAGGCCTTGGAATTTCCGGGTCAGGCGGTTGTGGTCGATGCCGAACTGATGGAGCAGGGTGGCGTGGAGGTCGCGCACGTGGACGATGTCCTGCACGGCCGCATAACCGAGTTCATCGGTCGCGCCGTGGACCATGCCGGGCTTGATGCCTGCTCCGGCCATCCAGAGGCTGAAGCCCTTGATGTGGTGGTCGCGTCCGGTTCCCTGGCCCATCGGGGTGCGTCCGAACTCGCCGCCCCAGATGATGAGCGTGTCGTCTAACAGGCCCCGTTGTTTCAGGTCCATGACCAATGCGGCGGTGGCCTGATCGGTCAGTTTCGCGGAGGCGGGCATCTTTTTTTCGATGTCGGCGTGCTGATCCCAGCCGCGGTGGTAGAGCTGCACGAAACGCACGCCGCGTTCGAGCATCCGACGGGCGAGGAGGCAGTTGCTGGCGAACGAGCCGTCGCCCGGTTGCTTCACTCCATACAGGTCGAGCACATGCTGGGGTTCGCCGCGCATGTCGGTCAGCTCGGGCACAGACGACTGCATGCGGAAGGCCATTTCATACTGGGAAATGCGGGTCTCGATCTCGGGATCGGTCTTTTCCTCACGGAGCATGCCGTTGAGTCGTTGGACTTCCTCGATGACCTGGCGCTGGGTGGACTGGCAGACGCCGTCGGGATTGCCGACGTAGTGGACGGCACTGCCCTTGCTCTGGAACTGCACACCCTGGAACTTGCTGGGGAGGAATCCCGCGCTCCACTGGCGGGCGGAGATGGGTTGGTCCGGTTCCTTGCCGCGTGAAACCATGACGACGTATCCTGGCAGATCCTGAGTTTCCGCGCCCAGGCCGTAGAGCAGCCACGAGCCCATGCTCGGACGGCCCTTGAGGATGGAGCCGGTGTTCATGAAGGCGTGGGCCGGATCGTGATTGATCTGCTCGGTGACCATCGAGCGGATCACGCAGATTTCATCGGCGATGCCTCCGATGTGCGGGAAGAGCTCGGAGATTTCGGTGCCGCTCTTTCCCCACTTCTTGAATTTGGTGAACGAGCCGCGCGCGATGAGTTCGCGACCTTGGAGTTGCGCGAGCTGTTGTCCGGCAGTGAAGGAGGTGGGGAACGCCTTGCCGTTGAGTTCGTCGAGCTTCGGCTTGGGATCGAAGGACTCCAGGTGCGAGGGCCCGCCGGCCATGCAGAGGTGGATGATGCGTTTCGCCTTGGCCGGGAAATGCAGTCCGCTCTGGCCTGGCAGGAGAGGTGACGCAGGTGCGCCAAGAAGTTCGGAAAGCGCCATGCCGCCGATGCCGGCGAAGCTCCGCTGCAGGAAGGTTCGGCGGCTGACGTCCTGTTGGAACCGTTCGAAGGCCGCGATGGAGGGGTGGTTCATGGGTCAGTAAACGGTGATGGATTCGTGCAGGTTGAGGATCACGCGGCAGACCTGGGTCCAGGCCGCGAGTTCGGCGGGGTCCTGTCCGGTGCCGGGATCGGAAAGGCCGATCTTGAGGAAGATCCGGGCATCCTCCGGTTTGGTCCGGTAGAAGTCCTGCTGGGTCTTGAGGAACTTGGTGAGCGAGGTCACCTCACTCGGTTTCGCCTCGCGTGAGAGCGCGAGACGGATGGCGTGGTTGAGTTTTCCGGCGACGTCGGCCTCCGGTTTTTCGCGGCCCAGTCTGAGGGCAAATGCCCGCGCCGCCTCGACGTAGGAGGGATCGTTCAAGAGCGCGAGCGCCTGCTGCGGGCTGTTGGCCTGGAGTCGGTCGGCGGAGCATTCCTCGCGGCTCGGGGCATCGAAGGCGGCGAGCATCGGGTGCATGAAGGTGCGCTGCCAGTGCATGTAAACGCCGCGACGGTATTGGTCGGAATTCGTGTCCGCCATGTAGGTTCGCTCGGGGAAGTTGAGATTGGCGAAGTAGTCTTCCGGCTGGTAGGGCTTCACGCTCGGGCCACCGATGATGTCGTCGCTGAGCAGTCCGGAAATCGACAGCGCGTTGTCGCGCACGAACTCGGCTTCGAGGCGTCGCGCCGATTGCTCGGCGAGCAGGCGGTTGGCGGGGTCGATTTCCGCGAGGTCGGGGCGGGAAGCGGACACCTGCCGGTAGGTGCGGCTGGTGACGATCAGGCGGACCATGTGTTTCACATCCCATCCGGAATCGCGGAAGTCGGCGGCGAGCCAGTCGAGCAGTTCCGGATGCGAGGGCCATTCGCCCTGGTTTCCGAGGTCATCGAGCACGTTGGAAAGGCCCTTGCCGAAGAATTGTTTCCAAAGCCGGTTGGTGAACTGGCGGGCGGTGAGGGGATTTTCCTTCGCGGTCAGCCATTTCGCGAGGTCGAGTCGCGTCAGCCGCTTGCCATCGTTCCGGACCGAGGCGTGGGGAAGGAAGTCGGGGACTGCGGGCTGGACCTCTTCGGCCGGGGCCATCCAGTTGCCACGAGGCAGGATGTGGGTCTTGAGGACCTTGTCCGCAGGCAGGGTTTGGGCGATGAGCGACTTGGCGTATCCGGAGCGGCAATCAATGATCGCCGAGCGGATTTTCCGATAGGCTTCGGGAAGCTTCGCCTCCGGAGTGGTGGCCAGCGCGTGAACGGCGGCGATCTCACGCCGGTCGTCCTCGCTGCGCGCGTTTGCGGCCTTGGTGAGCGACCGCAGGGCGGCCTCGCTCAAGGCCTTCGCCTCGCCGGGGATCGGATCTCCGAAGGGGCTGATGCTGAAGCGGACTCGACCGATGTCCTCGCTCGCCAGGGTGACCTGCAGGACCCGTCCCGCTTGCGCCGACAGGGTTTCCTTCAGGTAATAAAGCGCCTGATGCGGCAGCGCGGCGGCAGTCGAGGGTTCCTCCCAGAGGCCGGGTGCGGATTCCCAGGTCGGCTCCGACAGAGCGCTCTCGTCGCCGTTCTTGTAGCCCTTCGGAGTCCGGCGATCCGCCTGACTGCGCGCGATGTCGAGTGGGCGGGGCTTGTTGTTTTCAAGCAGGGCGAAGGTTGGCGTGACGGTGAATTTTCCATTCGGCTTCCGACCGACCTTGCCCGAGTTCTTCGCGTCCGGAAGGACCTCGAAGCGCAGGGTGCGGATGGCTTGCTCGGGGAGCGGGAAATTCAGCGTCACCACGTCGCCTTTCCGGGGAGCTCCGGTGAAGGTCACGGACTGGTCGGCACCCCGCTCGAAGGGCGTGCCTTTGGCTGACTTGACCTCGGTGGACGCGAGCGACTGCCAGCCGTCCGGATGGGCGGAAAGGAAGGCACTGGTCGCCTTCAACCAGGCAGCGCGGGCGGCGGCGTCCTGGGCATTCGAACCCGGCGCGAGGACTCCGACCGCCTCCGCGCGAAACGCGGCGATCCGCTTTAACAGCGCCTCGTTCCTGAAGTGGATTTCCGGGGGGAACGGCGACTCGTTGTTCCATCCAGGAAGGTCCGAATTCGGGGTGTTGCCGTAGGTCGTGTAAATTCCCCATTGCCGGACATCGGCGAAAAAGGCCCCGAGCGAGTAGAAATCACGCGCTTTGATCGGGTCGAACTTGTGGTCGTGGCACTCGGCGCAGCCGGTGGTCAAACCGAGCCAGGCCGCGCCGACGGCCCGCACGCGGTCGCCCATGGATTTCGCCAGATACTCCTTGGGCTGGGCACCACCCTCACGCGTCATCAGGTTGAGCCGGAGAAACCCAGTAGCGATCAGTTGCTCGTCGGTGGCATCCGGTAACAAGTCACCGGCGAGTTGCTCAGTGGTGAATTGGTCGAAGCGCTTGTTGTCGTTAAAAGCTTTGATC